>SFOF01000330.1 GCA_004552515.1 Clostridiales bacterium | reverse complement strand
GCCCGAGAATATGCGCTGCTGGAATACCTCATGCACAACAGGGGCATCGTGCTTTCCCGCGAAAAGATCGAAAACCACGTCTGGAATTTCGATTATGAGGGCGGCACAAACATCGTGGACGTGTACATCCGCTATCTGCGCAAAAAGATCGACGACGGGCGCGCGCACAAGCTGATCCACACGGTGCGCGGCATGGGCTATGTGCTGCGGGAGGACAAGCCATGAAGAGAACCTCGCTCCAGGGAAAGCTCACGCTGTGGTTTTCGGCTGCGCTCATCCTCATGGCGGCGCTAACGTTCGTCGTGGTGTTTTTCGTGAGCCATTCCGTCCTGCAAAAGCAGCTGCGCACGGAGCTGATCCACACCGTCGAGGACAATGTGGACGAGGTTGAGTTTTACAGAAGCGTCACGCAAATGGAACTGGACGGCAGCACCGACCATTACATCCGCTATGGCGTAGGCTATCTCGAAATCGATGACGACTTTCTCGATCAGGTGAACGGCGTGACCACCGCGCTCTTTCACGAAAACGGCACGCTGCTCTATGGCGAAAATCCCATTGCCGCGGCGAACGCGCTGCCCTTTGAGGACGGCGCGTGCCGAACCCTCCGCGTGCGCGGCGCGATCTGGTATGTCTTTGACCGCCAGCTGGAGCAGACCGCCCTCAGCGATCTGTGGCTGCGCGGCGCCGTGCCCGAAACGCAGGCCGACGCGCCGCTGCGCGACATCGTTCACATCTGCGTCTGGGGCATGGCGGCGCTCGCGCTCATCGCCATCGCAGGCGGCGTGCTGATCGCTCATCGCGCGCTGAAGCCCCTGCGCGCCATGGCGCTCACCGCAGCACAGATCAGCGGCGGCGACGACCTGAAAAAACGGATGCCCGACGGCGGCAGCGACGAGCTGTCTCAGCTCTCCGGCGCGTTCAACGGCATGATGCAGCGCCTGGACGACGCCTTCGAGGCCGAGCGGCAATTCGCCTCGGACGCCTCGCACGAGCTGCGCACGCCCATGGCCGTCATCATGGCCCAGTG
Organism: Clostridiales bacterium; assembly: GCA_004552515.1. Taxonomy (GTDB): domain Bacteria; phylum Bacillota; class Clostridia; order Christensenellales; family Aristaeellaceae; genus Firm-10. The sequence goes on along the minus strand of SFOF01000330.1, from coordinate 1,632 downwards.
CGAGGACGCGCTCTCCGGCGAGAAAACCGGCGCGGAATACCGCGAGGCGCTCTCCGTCGTCCATCGTCAGGGGCGGCGCATGAACCGCATGATTTCCGGTATGCTGGAGCTTGTGCGCATGGAGCGCAAAACAGACCGCTACGCGCGCGAGCCGTTTAATCTGAGCGCGCTGGCCGCATCCGTTTCCGAGGATATGGCGCTGATTCGCGATAAAAACATCGAGCTTTCAACGCGCATCGAGCCGGATATTTTCATTGCTGGCGATCAGACGCTCGTCACGCGGCTGCTCGGCAACCTCATCGGCAACGCCTATCGCTACGGCCGCGAAAACGGGCATATCGTCGTTTCGCTGCGCCGCGCGGGCAGCGCCGCCGAGCTGACCGTCGCGGACGACGGCATCGGCATCGCGCCCGATCAGCGGGAGAAGATTTTCCGGCGGCTCTATCAGGGCGCCTCCGACCGCTCGGGCGACGGCGTGGGGCTGGGGCTGGCCATGGCGCGGCAGATCGCGCGGCTGCACGGCGGCGAGTTGACCGTCGAGAGCGAGGAGGGCAAGGGCAGCGCCTTCACCGCCCGCTTCCCCATCCAATGACATATATATAATAGAAAAGAGAGCGAGCCTCCGAATGGTGGGTTCGCTCTCTTTGCGTACACGCGCCCGAAAGCGGACTTTCTCGGCGCTCGAGCTTTCCCTTTCGCCGCCGCCGCTCTGGGGCGCGCTGAAAACCAGCGGTTCACCGGCGGCAAAGCGAAAACTGCGGCGCATCGGGAAAGCGGCCTTGCCCTGAAGAGCCAACTGCGCACGCCGCAAAAAAATTTGAAAAAAATGAGCGCTTCTCATATTCATCTCATCTGCGTCCTGTATCATAAGGCCATACCAAACAAGGGAGGCGACTTCAATGAAAAATCCGCTCAAATCCACTCTGAAACCCCTTTTCACCCTGATCCTGACTCTGATTCTCCTGCTGAACACGACGGCCCTCGCCCAAAGCGCTTTCGACCAGACCGCCGCCGAAAATCTGGCGCTGGAAGCCGCCGGTGCGACCCGTGAGCGCGCGCTGCTCTTCCCCACCGAGATCGAAACCGAGCACGGCCAGACAGTCTACGACGTTGAGTTCCAGTGCGACGGCTTCGAATACGAATACTGGATCGGCACGACCGGCGGCACGACCGGCGGCACGATCGTCAAGCGCGCCTGGGGACTGACCAGCGAAAAGACGCTGGAAATGGCCGCCCATCAGGACGCGGCCGCCGCGCTCATCGGCGAGCAGAAGGCGCTCGACAGGGCGCTTGCCGACGCGGGACTGACCGCCGCCGACGTGACGCTGATCGAAATCAGCCTGGATACCGACGACAGGCTGCGGCTCTACGAGATCGACTTTTACACCGCAACGGCTGAATACAACTACGACGTGGACGCGATTTCCGGCGCTGTGTGCGGTGTGAGCATCGAATATTTTGCCGAAAGCGAAGCCGTGCGCCCCGGCCAGCAGCCCTCGACCCCCGAAACCGTGGCCAGCGCTCAGGGAATCACCCGCGAAAAGGCGCGCTCCATCGCGCTGAGCGACGCGGGCCTGACCGCTTCTGACGTAACCTTCACCAAGACCAAGCTCGATCGCGAGGATGGCGCGC
>SFOF01000329.1 GCA_004552515.1 Clostridiales bacterium | reverse complement strand
AAAATCGCCCCGAAACGGGCGACGATGATAGAAAGGATGTGCTTTTCATGAAGATGGTCAAGGACAAAAAGCTGGTCGTGGGCGCGGATTTCGCCGGTTATCCGCTCAAGGAGGTCGTCGTAGCGCACCTCAAGGCCAAGGGCTGGGAAATCGAGGACGTGGGCGTGAAATCGCCCGACGACAACGACACCGAGAATATGTTCCACCGCGTCGGCCTTCGCATTGGTGCGAAAATTGCCGAGGGCGAATACGAGCGCGCGCTCGCCTTCTGCGGCACCGGCATGGGCATCCACATCGCCGCCAGCAAGTGCCCCCACGTCCACGCCGGCGTGGTCGAAAGCGTGCCCGCCGCGCTGCGCGCCATCACCGGCAACGGCGTGAACGTTCTCGCCATGGGCGCGTTCTACGTCGCCCCCGCCATGGCCTGCGACATCGCCGACGCATATCTCGGCGCGCACCTGGGCAGCGGTTACGAATGGTGGCATAATTTCTACGAGTTCCATAAGCTCGCCATCGACGAGCTGGAGGCCTTTGACTACGAAACCTACAAGAAGAACGGCTTCAAGATTGAGCATCTGGGCGATTATCCGCTCACGCTCGAAACCAAACCCGAGGACTGACGCTCCAGCGCCCCGCCCGACAGCCGAGCGGGGCGCGCTTTTTGCACGGCGGCGCTTGACAGCCCGACAAAATGTGCTATACTGTATAAAAACACAAAACGGAGTGGATGAAAACATGGAAACGCGCGTGGCCATCGTCAGCATTATCGTCGAGGACGGCGAAAAAGCCGCCGAACTGAACGCGATATTGCACGAATACAACCGCTTTATTCTCGGGCGCATGGGCATCCCCTGCCGCAGACATGGCATCAGCATCATATCGATCGCCATCGACGCGCCGCAGGATCAGATCAACTCGCTTGCCGGACGCATCGGCCGCCTGAACGGCGTGACCGCAAAAACCGTCTATTCCGCCAAATCATACCCCGCCGATGTACAGTAAGAAGCAATTCTTTTTCATGGAACCGATCATCCGCAAGGCAACAGGCGCCGATATTGACGCCGTGACCGAAATTTATGAGCTGATCCACACCGAAGAGGAGGCCGGCCGCACCACCACCGGCTGGAAACGCGGCGTTTATCCCACACGCGCCGTGGCCGAGGCCGCCGTTCAGCGCAGCGATCTGTTCGTTATGGAGGCTGAAGGACGCGTCTCAGCCGCGGCCATCATCAATCACGCGCAGGTCGATATTTATGCAGGCGCGCCCTGGCAATATGACGCGCCGGACGAGCAGATCATGGTGCTGCACACGCTGGTCGTCGATCCGCGCGTCAAGGGACGCGGGCTGGGCCGCGCGTTCGAGGCGTTTTATGAGCGCTATGCCCTCGAGCACGGTTGCCCGTATCTGCGCATCGACACCAACGCGCGCAACACGGCGGCGCGGCAGCTGTACGCGCATCTTAACTACCGCGAAATTGCCGTCATTCCGTGCGTCTTTAACGGACTGACCGGCGTGGAAGCCGTTTTGCTGGAAAAGAGGGCGAGCGCGCCGTGAAGATCGAACAGTTCGTCATGGCCTACGGCGTGGAGCAGGATCGGCTCCGCGCGCTGCTGCCCGAGGAATTCGCATCTCTGCGACCTGTGCTGCGCGTTAACGCCGAGATTCGCGGCGGGCAAAGCGCTTATCTCGAATTCAACACTGCCGTACAGTCGGGCGGCGTGCGCGGTTGGCTGAATATCGGCGCCTGGGAAAACGTGTCCTTTGAAAAGCAGGGCAAGGCGACCGTGTTTACAACGGATGCGCTGACGATTCGCTTTACGCCGGTCGGCATTGAGGGCGGCTGTCCCGCCGAGAAGGACAACGCGGGCTGTTTTTTCAAAAATGGCGACTCTTGGACGCTGCGTCCCGCCGAAAAAATCGATGTGCGCAAGGAGTTTTGCGATTGCGAATTTGCCTGGCGCAGCGGCACGCACGGCGTGAGCCTCGGCAAAACACTGCCCGCTTTTCCCTCCGAACTGTGTGTCTCCTATCCCGCACAGCCGTTTTGCGTAAGCAGCGCTGCGGTCATTCCCTGCGATCATGTGCTGGGAAGCTACGTCGTGTGGTTCGAGCGGACAGGACTATCGCATTTGAGCGAAACGGATTGATAAGGGCGGCGATTTCGTTCTCTCTCTGCCCAGCATTGTGCGTCACAAATCATGCCCGATGAATGGGATCTGCGCAAAGCAATGACGCAAGGCTTTTCCCCGCAGGATGCGCTTCCGCGCTGACGCGGCGCGGCGTTCTTCCGCTTCATGGGTTAGCAAATTGCGGGCTGGCGCGGCGTAGGCGCTTATGTCCTGATCATTCGGCACTTCACTTTGAACGAACAACATTACGCAGAAGCTATACGCAGAAAAGCGCATTGTATAAAAAACGTCTGTGGGTATCACAGACCATTGCATAGAAGCTATATTGCGTCGCTATACACGCCTAAAAGGGCATCATGCCCGAAAGGCACGCCAATCTCATCGCAATCACGCGAAAGGTCCTTGGATGAAAAATGCCCTCATCCCTCATTGGAGTGCGGACAGACGCTGTTCCCCTGCCGCGCCAGCGCGAAATGGTAATGCTATTCGCCCCGCCCGCATTGAGATGCGCCTCGAATGAAACCCGCCATGTACAGCG
>SFOF01000328.1 GCA_004552515.1 Clostridiales bacterium | reverse complement strand
GCCCACTATCGGCACGTACATGTCGTACGGGCGCACAGTCTCAAGCCCCATTAGCTTGCCGCGCAGGGCAATGTAGCGCCCCATCGCGGGCAGATGCGCGTGTACCGACTCGATCAGATTGTCGCATACCGAGCGCGGTATCTCGTTTGAGTATAGCGCCGCCTCCAAAGTGTTCGGATACTTGTGCGCGCGCGCCGAGAATATGTCGCCCTTTACGCTGGAGGAATAGGTGGTCGCGATTGTGTTGCCCCACTTGGCCAGGGTCAGCATAAGCCCGTCCCACGCCGCCTTGCGTACATCGCGGTTCGCGCTCTCCAGCAGCGGGATGAAGTTGCCGTGCGTGATCTCGATGTCGCTGCCGTTATCGTCCTTGATGGTCGGGAACGTCATGTCCGCGTCCGTCATCATGGAATAGATAGCGTCGGGCGCGCTCTTCATCTCGGAGGTAGAGGCAATCAAAGTCTCAAGCTCGCGGCTGAGCGTGTGCGGACGCATGTGCATTACGCCCTTCAGATATACGCGATAGTCCTTGAACGCGGGCTTGTCCATTACCGCCTTTATGTAGCTTTCGTCCAGAGACAGCAGCTCCGGCTCCACAAAAGCCGCCGCCTGCATAAGCTCCTGATACGTGTGCATGGCCATGTCGCTCAGCCGCTGATAGGTCGGGTTGGCGTTGTCCTCGTCGCGGCGGCAGCTGGCATAGGTGAATAGCCGCTCCATGCGCCGGCTGAGGTCGAACATGCGGCGCAGCGCGTTGAGCAGCGCAGTCTCGTCGCCCAGCGTGCCCGCCAAAGCCGCAAAGTCCTGCAGCTCGGCGTTTACCGCCTTGCACTCGGCCTCCCATGCCTCGTTCGTCTCGTACAGCGCCGTCATGTCCCACTTGTATTTGTCGGGGATTTGCGCGCGATTGCGAATTTCTTCCACGTCGATTACCTCCTGCACTCTGTGGGCGCGGTTTAATCCGCGCCATAACTGGATATAGTATAGCACATGTTGCCATTAAACACAAACATGCACCCCGCCCGATATTGGTGAACTTGGCGCGATAGTGTGAAAAAAACCGCACAAACGTTCCACGCGGCGCGCGCATGTGGTATAATTTATAATAGGGCAAGTTATAATAGGCGGGTTTTCGGCGCTTTAGGATACTTAAAAGCTACCCGCCATGCAGATTGTTTGGGAGGTATGCGCATGAACGAACAGGCGTTTGAGCTTACTTCGCTGGCCATGCGATACTGGTTTACGGGACTTATGCTGGCCGCGGTGCTGTGCGCGTTCAGGCTGGCGGTGCTCGATCATCGCAAATTGCGCCGCGAGCGTCAGACCGCCCCTAATATGGAATACGTGGGCGAATTCCTGGTTGTCAAGGGCGCGGGCGACGTGCTGCGCGGCGAACGCTACGCGATATACCGCGATATAGTAATCGGCCGCCGCAAAAAGTGCGACGTGATCCTTAGCGATAAAAGCGTGTTCCCGCGCCACGCGCGCGGTGAACTGCGCTCGGGCGGTATGCTGATCGGCGCGATAGGCCGCGCGCCCGTGTCATTGCGCGGCCAGCCAATTCAGCAGGAAATACTGGTCAAGGACGGCGCGCTGTTCTGCATAGGCGCAATCACGCTCCAGCTCACGCTTTACGATGTTGAGGTGGAGTATGAGGTGGATGGCGAGGGCCGCGCGATAGACGCGTCCAGCGTAAACGGCGACGACTTCGACCGCGACTTCATGCCGTTCGAGCACGAGTTCGACGGCGAATACGGTCAGGCACAGCAGCCGGACATAAGCGAGCCGGACTACTTAGAAGGCGAACCGGCCCAGCCGACCCAGCCCAAGCGCAGGCAAATGTCGGCTAAGGCAGTAAGCGACGCGCCCGACCTGGCTGACCTCGACGACGATTACGACGACCCGCCGCGCGCGGCAAAGCCTAAGCGCAATAAGCCCACCTCGGCCGAACCCGACGACTTCGACCGCGAGTACGGCCAGCCCGCGCGCACAGCGAAACTTAAACCCAAGCGGGTAAATGTAAAGGCGCGCGAGTTCAACCCGCCCGATGTGGAAGCGGACGAACTGGCCGACTACGAGCCTGCCGCGACAAAAAAGACAAAGCGGCGCGGCCACGGAGCTGATATATGAAAAAGAATACCATTCAGGCAAACGACATGAAGCGCGCGCGCCCCGCACCGGCGCGGGCAAACCGGCGCGCGGGCGCGGCGGCCGAGCGGCTGCTGACATATGTAATAGTGCTGTTCCAGATAAGCGCGTTTTCGCTTATCGCGCTAAAGAGCCAGCCGGTCGATATGCAGGCGCTCATAATGGCGGCGGCGTTCCCGCTGGGCACACTGCTGCTAAAGATGCTGATCGACCGTGTGTGGCACGTCGATAGGATACTTTACCTGCTTACAATGGCGCTGTGTTCAATCGGCATGGTCATGCTGGAGGATATAACCAAGCCCGTGACCGCGCTTAAACAGGCGATATTCTTCGCGCCCGCAATCGGCGCGATGCTCATCGCAATCGTAATCATGCGCCGCGTGACCAATTGGGAAAAGCTGATGTGGCCTGCGATGGCGGTAAGCGTCGTGATAATGCTGCTGCCGATGATGCCGGTAATCGGCGGCTGGACAAACGGCGCGCGCAACTGGGTCACGCTCAAGAAGCTGGGCGTGGACGTGGGCTTT
>SFOF01000045.1 GCA_004552515.1 Clostridiales bacterium | reverse complement strand
AGCCTGGACTGCATCCATCTCACGCCCGCGGGCAACTATGTCCTCGCCCGCCGCTGGCTCGAGGCCGCGCGCGAGCACGCGATGATCTGATGCGCTTAAAAACGAATCTGGGCAGGCTTTCCGTTTTGCGCCGGAGTTTCTGCGCAAGTCGTTTGGCGTGCCGTTCAATTTGTCGAAATCCGTCTTGTCCATTTGACAGCCGGCGGCAGATCGTATAGCCGGCTGGCGGGTCTTTTGAGCGGGTTGTGGAAGAGCATCCTCCGCGCCTGTACGGACGCGATTCAAAAAGCCGAGTCCCTGGCCATCGCTGCTAAAGGCCGCGCGGATAGAAAACGAACCTCTCCGATTCAGCGTCGGGGAGGTTCGTTCGTATGCGGAGATCAGTTTACGCCCTTTGCGAAGCGTTCGCACACCTCGCGGTAGCTCTCGGGCGTGCCGATGTCGATGCACTCGCCCTCGAAGAGATACGCGCCCAGCTCGTGGCCGCGCTTGCACAGCCATTCCGGAAACAGGCCGGGGGAATCGGGCAGCCCGCCGCCCGCGAGATACTCGCCGATCAGCGGCAGCGTCTCGCGCTTATAGAGGTACAGCGCGTAAACGCCGACATCGCTGGGGGGATCCTTCGGCTTTTCGACCAGCGTCAGCACGCGGCCCGTCTCGTCCAGCGTGGCCACGGCGAAGCGGCGCAGCGTTTCGACGTCGTCGATGCGTCCGGCCAGCAGCATATCGCGGCCGCTCGCATAAAAAGCGTCGGTAAACTGCCGCAGCGGGAAGGTGAAAAAGTTGTCGGACGCGGCCACAAGCAGGTCGTCGTCCAGCTGCGCGCGCTCGATGGTGAACTGCATATCGCCCACGGCGCCCAGCCGCGTTTCGTTGCTGGAGGTGCCGTCGTCCCATACGGCGAAGCGCAGGCCGGGATAGCGTCCGTCGCGCTCGGCCTCGTCGCACCATGTCTCAAACTGGCCGGCGAATTTATGGTTTGTGACGATATGCACCTCGTCCAGCTGCGGGATGAGCGCCATTTCGCGCACGAGATAGTCCAGCATGGCCGCGCCGCCGATGGGCAGCATGGCCTTGGGGCGGTTGAGCGTCAGGGGATAAAGGCGGGTGGCGTAGCCCGCCGCGAGGATGATGGCCTTCATGAAAGCGCCTCCTTTGCAGGCAAAGCCGGATAATCGGCCTTGGGATGTATTTGGAGCCGTAAACGGCGTAATCGCACGTGTTTGTCTATCTATTATATACTATAGTTGAGAATTTGTCCAGTATAAAAAACGCCCCGAGACTTTTCGGGGTGCGCGGCCTGTCATTGTGCGTTCTTATACGAGAGTAGGATGTGGCTGGGTGCGAAGATGACGGCGGCGATCGTCAGCAGGATCGACCGGCTCATTATTCCGCTCAACAGGAACAGAAGCGAGGGAATGATGGACAGCGACAGCGCCCTGAAAACGCTGCTTTTTCTAAAGCACACAAACCAGATCAGGCAGTAGAGCGCCGCCAGCAGGCCGTCTGCGATGAGATAGGCCGCGAAGGCCTCGTTCGACGGCCAGCCGAAGCACGTCCCGGGAACGTTGAAAATCATAAAAGCAAAGCAGCCGAAGCGGCCGATCTGCTCGGCGATCTCGACATACTTATTGTGCCATTTGTTCTCGAAGTGGTCTTTGCACTTCATGGCAAAGACGATGTTGGGAATCAGAATAACCGAGGCGATACACAGCCCGAAAATATTCAGCCAGCCCATGCGAATCCTCCTTTACAATTAAAAAGCAAAACAGCCGCCGTGCGATTGAACGGCGGCTGTTGAACGATTTACGCGCCTTTACAGGCAGGCGGCGGTGCGCCTGTAGCAGCGGATGAAATAGATGATTTCGGCGACGGCGGTGATCGTCCAGGAGAACGCGTAGAGCAGATACAGCGAGGGCACCGTGCGGAAGTGCGCGAACACCGTGTACACCCAGATCACGCGGAATACGCACGAGCCGAGAATCACCATGACCGTGGGGATGAAGGTCTTGCCCAGCCCGCGCGAGGCGGCGATGGTGTTGTCCATGAACGCCGAAATGCCATAAGAGAAGCTCATGATCACCAGCCGCTTCATGCCGGCCTGAATGACGGCCTCCTCCGTGGTGAACAGCGTCAGGAACGGCCGCCCGAACGCGAAGAGCAACAGCCCCAGCCCCAGCCCCACGCCGAAGGAATACAGCGTTGTGATATAGAAGCTCCTGATCACACGCTCCTTTTTGCGCGCGCCCAGATTCTGGCTCATGAAGCTCGAGCAGGCGGTGTAGAAGGCGGCCATCACGCCGTAGATCAGCGCGTCGGCGTTGGTCGCGGCGGAATTGCCCGCCACCATGATCGCGTCGAACGTATTGACAGCCGACTGGATGAACAGATTGGCGATGGCGAAGATCGAGTTTTGCAGCCCCGAGGGCAGGCCGAGCGCGAGCACATCCCGCGCATAGGAGCCGGTGACGCGCAGATATTTGAGATGCAGACCGTAGCTTTCCTGGCTCTTGAACAGCGTGATGAGGATCAGCGCCACCGAGATATACTGCGATATGATGCTGGCCAGCGCCACGCCCGCCACGTCGATGCGGCACACGATGACGAAGAACAGATTGAGGATGACGTTGATGATGCCGGCGATCAGCAGATAGTACAGCGGGCGGCGCGTGTCGCCCACCGCGCTCAGCACGCCGTTGCCAAAGTTGAACAGCGCCAGCGCCGGCATCCCCAGCAGGTATATGTTGAGGTACAGCTCCGCGCCGTCGATCAGCTCGTCCTTCGTGCCCAGCAGCGCGAGCAGCGGCCGGCAGAAGATCAGCCCCAGCGTCATGACTACAAGGCCGACGATCAGCGCCAGGATCGCCGAGGTGTGGACGGTGTGATGCACGTCCTCCTCGCTGCGCGCGCCGAACGCCCGCGCCACCAGCACGTTTACGCCGTTGCCCAGGCCGACCAGAAAGCCGGTGAACAGCGTCACGAGGATGGTCGTCGAGCCGACGGAGCCTAATTGCATCGCGCCGGCAAAGCGGCCGATGACCGCCACGTCGGCCATATTGAAGAGCACCTGCAATATCGTCGAAAACATCAGCGGCACGCTGAATGTGAGAATCTGCCTGGCCAGCGGTCCCTCGGTGAGATCGCGCGAATAACCGGCCATAAACGCAATATGCCCCCTTGCATACATACTGTTCCTATTATAGAACTCTGACGGATGCGAATCTATCATATTTCGCGGCGTATGGGTAAAATATTTGCGCGGAAATGGACGCTTCATCGCGGAAAAGTGCGATTGAAGCGCGCCGCGGCCTGTGCTATAATGAGCTATATCAAAAATTCGGGAGGTTCGCTCATGGCTGATTCCCTGATTACGCTCAGAAACGCCGCGCTGACGGCGGAAATCGATCTTCAAAAACAGACGCTGACCATACTGGACTCGGTGACCGGCTACCGGCTCTTCCTGGCGGACGCGCTCTGCCTGACCGCCCCCGCCGTCGATGGAGAAGCGCCCGGCTATGCCTTTGAGGGCGCGGTCTGCGCGGGGGAGAGCGCCGAGCTGCGCTTCACCTCCGCAAAGGTCGATTACACGCTGACAATCGATCTGTCGAAGGGCGATATTCGCCTTGCGCCCCGCATGACGCGCTGCACGGCGCGGGAGCTGAACGCGCTGTATATCCTGCCCGCCGGAAGCGGACTGAACTTTTTCGATCTGGTCAACTTCCGCAACCGCCACGGCAGCAGCTTCACATGGCCGGAGCTGAATCTGGCCGACGCGGTGAATACCACCACGTTTTCAAACGACTGGCAGTTCGCGCCGCATCCGTCGCTGTTCATGTTCCGCCGCGACGATGTGACGCTGCTCTGCGCGCCGGTGGATATGCACAGGGCGTTCGGCTATGAGTACGCCTCGAAGCGCTACCGGCTGGAGAAGTGGATCCTCAATTACGGCGAGGCGGGGCATGGCCTGCCGCTGGACGGCGGATGCGAGCTGCCCGCGTTCACCTTCATGCGCCGCGCGGGCGGCACGGTGTACGACGCGCTGGACGATTACTGCCGCCTGCTGGTGCGGGAGGGAAAAATCGCCGATCCGAAGGACAAGCCGGCCTTCCCGTGGCACCGCGCCAATCTCTACTGCACCTGGTGCGATCAGTCGGCGCTCATGGAGCTGAAGAGGGGCGGCGAGCCGCTGCCCATCGAGCTGGACGCGCAGACAAATGTCGTCGCGCATCCCTCAAAGCTGCTCACCGCGGCGATGATCCGCCGTGCCGCCGGGATCATCCGGCGCGAAGGGCTGCCTTTTACCACGTTCATGATCGACGACGGCTGGCAGCGGGCGCTGGGTGACTGGCGCGCCGATGAAGAGCGTCTGGGCGATTTTCGCGGCCTGATCGACGAGCTGCACGCCATGGGCTTCAAGGTGATATTGTGGATCAACTTCGCCGACATCGTGCCCGAGGCGCATGTGGAGGAGCGCTTCCTTGTGCCCGGTTATGTCAACCGCCACGGCAAGCGCGTGTGGAACTATTCCGACGAGACGGTGCGGCGCGAGTATCTGGAGCCGCTCATCCGCAGGCTCGTTTCGGACGAACCCGGCTGCTATAACGCCGACGGCATCAAGACCGATTTCCTCGCCGACAAGGTGCATCCCGACACGCCGTGCGCGCTCGAATGGCGCGGCGAGGAGAACTATTTCATGCATCTGTTCCGCTTCGTCATGGAAACCATGCGCCGCTATAAGAAGGACGCGTGCCATCTGGGCGCGGCGGGGCATCCCTTCCTGGCCGAATACATGGATATTATCCGCACCTACGATTTCGTCAGTACGAACCTGAATGAGCAGCGGGAGCGCGCGCTCATGGTGACGCACTCGAGCTGCGGCGCGCCGGTCGCGCTCGATTTCCACGGCTGCAACGAGAACTATCATGAGTATTTCGCGCTGGCCAAAGAGCTGGACTGCTCGGTGGAGATCGGCAAAATCATGTATATGAAGCGCGACATATTCGCGCCGCTCGAGGAAGCGGACGCGGCGTTTTACGACTTTCTGCGCCGCGAGCTGACCGATACGCAGGCGCGGCTGGACGGGGAGGCGCGCGCATGACGGCTTATCGATCGTTTTCCGGCCGCGTGGTTCGCGGCAAGCAGCTGGGGCGCACGCTGGGCTTCCCCACGGCGAATCTGGACGCTCAATCGACCGATCTGGCGCGCGGCGTGTACGCCGTGCGGGTGCGTCTGGAGAGCGGCGCGGAAAAAATGGGCATGATGAATGTCGGGCGGCACCCCACGCTGCCGGAAGGCCCGGCTACTGTCGAGATCAATCTGCTTGATTTCGAGGGCGATCTGTATGGGCAGACGCTCTATGTCGAGCCGGAAGCGTTCCTGCGCGGAGAAGTGCGCTTTGAATCGCCGGACGCGCTCAAGGCGCAGCTTGCGCACGACCGGGAGACTGTGCGCGCGCTGCTGACGCAAAAGAAGCGCTGAAGAGCGGCTTCTCGCGGCAAAGCTGCGAACCGCGCTGCCAACCGCCTGATCCTCATCTTTGCGCGACATCTCGCGGCAAAGCTGCGAACTGCGCCGTCGCTCTTTGCCGGCGTTTCCGCGATGAACCATAAATAATCCGCCGTCCGATTCGTTTCGGGCGGCGGATTTTGTCGCGGTGCGGGTCAGTGCGCCTTCTTCAGCGCCTCGCCGAAATACTGCTGCTTTTCGGCCTCGGTCAGCTCGAAATACTCGCTCAGATAGCCGATGATCTTGCCGGCGCGCTCGTCGATGCGGCTGCGCATCAGCTCGATCTGCTTTTCCCACTTGCTGTAGGTCAGCACGCTCTTCCACTTCTCGCAGTGCAGCGTCATCTCGGGACGGATCGACTCGACCAGCGCGTCGAAGCGCTCGAGCAAAGCGTCCGGCGCCCAGGGGCCCGCCAGCAGCTCGCCGAAGCGCGTCAGATAGCGCTCGACGATCTTGTCGTTGGACATGATATAGCGGAACAGCTTGTTTTCAACCGTCTTGTAAGCGCCCGCGCCCTCCTTGTCCATCCAGCGCGCGATGGAGTTGGTGTCGTTGTAGAAGCCGAAATCCTGATCGTAGACGATCCAGCGCCATTTGCCGTCGTGGTCGGTGGAGCGGTAGCGGCGCGTGCCCACGTCCTGATTGGCGGAATAGACCATGAAGGCCATGTAGTCGAGATAGTTGTCCATATCGATGCGCGTCTCGATATAGGCGATGTTCTCGTCGGTCGCGTCGGGATGATCTTTGATCCACTGGAGCAGATCGACATAATCGGAATTGCTGCCGTTCTGCACCAGATCGTTCTTCTTGACCAGATCGATGTTCTTCGTGCGCTCCCAGCCCTCGAAATCGCTGATCGAGTAGGTCGATATGCGCTCGCAGATGTCGTACACGCCGTAGAACTCGCCGTTGACATACATCACGCACATTTCCGCCGCCTGATACATGACCTCCGTGTCGGCGGCCAGCGAATCGACGAACGGATCGCGGATGAGCGCGCGCGTGCTGTCCTGCCCGCCGCCGCGCAGCAGGAAGGAGCGGTAGTTCTCGTAATCCCGCCCGGGGATCAGCTCGCCGGTAAAGACGTTGTCCTCGTCATAGCGGCTGCGCCCCAGCACGCGGAAGGACTTTATATCCAGCCGCCGCGACGCGTCGCCGTTGAGCGCCAGCCCGCAGCCGTGCGAGGCCTGTATCACCGTGCCGTCGGTGTCGTACACCTCCACATTGGCGGCGCGCTCCCACGACTTGAGCGGGTTGGTCATGATGCCGGTGGAATTGTCGTACAGATTGGCCGGATCGGTGACCAGCGACACGACGCGCAGATTGTGACTGAGGCCGAAGAAATACGTCTCGGTCGCGACGTAGGAATCGATGCTGCCGCGTCTGGTCGCCACGGCGCGCACCACCGTGTTGGCCGCTACGGTGAACGGCCCGCTGTAGACTGTCGAGGATGATGTGGGCGTTGTGGAATCGAGCGTGTAGAAGATCAGCGCGTCGGGATCGGCGGTAATTTCCACCGTCACCGTTTCGCCGGCGCCGTACAGCCCGCCCTTCGTCGTGAAGACCGGCTTGGAGCAGCGCTCGCGCAGCCCGCTGTCGCCGTTGTACTCGCCCACAGTGGGGGTGGTGAAGTAGAAAAAGCCGCTTTGGCCGTCGATGCGCCCGCAGGAGATGTCGCCGTACTGCTGCATGGCGGGCAGGCGATCGACCACGGCGCCCTCGGGCGTGGACAGCGTGACCGATTCGCCGCCGCTGAGCTTGAACGGAACCTGATAGTAGCCGTAGCGGTCTGTGCCGGAAATCTCGTTGCCGCTGGCCATGATCACCAGATAGCCGCCCGATTTGAGACTTACGCCCGCGGGGAACTGCCACTTGCGCGGCTTGGCGGGATCGTCGGACAGCCCCCAGCCCTCGAGCGATACGGTGTTGCCCGAGGTGTTGCGGATCTCGATCCAGTCGTAGGTGTTGCGGCCGTCCACGGCGGCGGTGTTGGAGAAGCAGACCTCGTTGATCACAAGGCCGCTCGCGTTCTGCTGATCGAGCGCGGCGGAGAGGCCTGCGGCGCTTTCACGCGTGTTGGGCAGGTTCGGCGTGGGCGGGCAGGCGGTCGTCCACGCGTCGTTTACGCAGGAGAGCGCCTGATCGGCGGCCAGAGTCTCATAGACGGCGCGGTCGATCAGCTCGCCGCGGGGATTGTAGAGATACGCGCCCTCGCCGTCGCTCAGGCCGAACGCGGCGTGCGCGCTGCTTTTGCCGATTCCGTCCAGATGGATGGTGAGATAGCCGTACGCGGGGATGGTCAGCCCGTCCAGTGCGTATTTGTCGGGCTTCAATTCGTTATCGGAGAGCGTATAGCCGTCGAGCAGCAGCTCGCTGCCCGAGGCGTTGTACAGCTCGATGTAATCGCACTTGCAGCCGTCCGGGAATGTGTAGGTGGCGTTGTCGGCCATCAGCTCGCTCAGGCGCAGCGCCTCGCGGTGAACGGCGGCCGCTTCCTGAACCGCCGCGCCGCCGTATATGCCGGGGGTTGGCTCGTGACATTCGACATAATTGCCGCCGTCGGCGCGCGCCCATGAAACGTCCGCGTCCAGCGCGGGGATCTCGAGCGTGAAGGCGGCTCTGCCCGCCGGGTCGAGCAGCGTCACGCTGTCGCCCGAGGAGCTGAGCTTAAACGGCGCGTGGCGCACATAGCCGGCCTTGTTCTGGCTGCGGCCGCTGGCATAGACGATCAGCGTCTCATGCGGGCCGAGCGTTTCGCCGGAGAACACATAGGCCGACGCGTCGCGCCCGCCCATGAGCATCCAGCCGGTCAGATCGACGCTCTGGCTGCCCGAATTGTACAGCTCGATCCAGTCGGACGAATTGCCGTAATCGTCCTCGAGCGTGCGGGTGTTCTTGGTCATGACCTCGGAAATGACGACCGGCGTTTCCGTGGCCGCGTTGTCCGCGCCGCCCAGCCGCCCCGCGATCAGGCAGAGCGCCACGATGAGCGCGCCCAGAGCCAGTATGGGAAGGAGCGAAACCGTATATTTTTGGGAGTGACTGTTCCTGCTCAAAGTCCTGTCCTCACATATCGATTGTGCTTTTTGCGGCCATACCGCAGCATACCTAATTATATAATATATTGACGAAATCGGCGCGGCTTTTTGACGGCGGCGCGGCTTATTTTATTGTTAAATGTATGTTGCACGAAAAGTGTATGTTTTCGAGGGAAAAGTGTATGGATTCGCGGGGCGCGCCCGTGCTATAATGGGGCCATCGATAAAAACGCGCAGGGAGGATCGAATCATGAGAGAAAGGCTCAATTTCAATAGGGACTGGCTGTTTCACGAGGGCGATATATTCGTAGAGGCGCCGCGCAGCAAGGGGCTGATCTACGCTCAGGCCAAGACGGAGCGCCATCTCATCGGCCCGGCTTCCGTGGCCTATCCCGACGGCGTGGATTCCTACGGCGGATCGCGCGCCACGGCGGAAACATGGGAGAAGGTCGCGCTGCCGCACGATTACGTCATTGCGCAGACGCCGAACGAGAAGAACAACAACACGCTGGGCTATTTCGAGTATAACAACGCGTGGTACCGCAAGCATTTCACGCTGGACGCGGCCTGTGAGGGCAAGCGCGTCGTGCTGTTCTTCGAGGGCGTGGCGGTGCATTGCACTGTGTATGTCAACGGCTGCCGGATGCAGGACAACACCTGCGGCTATACCTCCTTCGAGGTGGATATCACCGACGTGGCGCGCTTCGGACAGGAGAATGTCGTGGCGGTGTATGTCAACACGCAGGAGCATGAGGGCTGGTGGTACGAGGGCGCGGGCATCTATCGCGACGTGTGGCTGGAGATCACCGAAAGCGTCGCCGTAGAGCGCGACGGCGTGTTCGTGCATCCCGAGCTGACCGGCGGCGAAAGCTGGAATGTGCCGGTCGATACCGAGCTGCGCAACGACGATTACGAGGACGCGGCGGTGAGCGTCGAAACCGTCCTCTACACCATGGCCGGCCGGGAGATCGCCCGCGCGAAGGGCGAAATGACCGTGCCCGCGCGCGATCATGGGACGCTCCGTCAGGCGATGACCGTCGAAAATCCCGCGCTGTGGGATACGGAATCGCCGGTGCTCCATCTCTGCGAGACGACCGTCGTGAAGGACGGCGAAATCGTCGATCGGACGACCTGCCGCTTTGGCTTCAGAACCATCCGCTTCGATCCCGATCACGGCTTCTTCCTCAATGGAAAGCACGTGGTCATAAAGGGCGTGTGCTGCCATCAGGATTACGGCCTGACCGGCAAGGCGGTGCCCAGGCGCGTCCAGAAATACCGGCTGGAGCTGCTGCGCGAGATGGGCGCGAACGGCTACCGCACGGCGCACTATCCGCATCACGCCGCCACGATGGACTATCTGGACGAGCTGGGCTTTCTGGTCATGGACGAGACGCGCTGGTTCGAAACCACGCCGGACGGCATCCGTCAGCTCGAAATGCTCGTTAAGCGCGACCGCAACCGGCCGGGCGTGATCTTCTGGTCGCTGGGCAACGAGGAGCCCATGCACGTCCGCCCCGAGGGCCGGCGCATCGCCCGCGCGCTCAAGACGATCGTCCGGCGGCTCGATCCCACGCGGCCGGTCACGACAGCGCAGTCGGTCGATCCGCTGCACAGCACCGTGCTGGCCGACATGGACGTGATCGGCGTGAACTACAACATCGAGCATTACGACGAGCTGCACAGGATGTATCCCGACAAGCCGTTCTTCTCCAGCGAGTGCTGCGCCACCGGCACGACGCGCGGCTGGTATCTGGACGACTGCCCCGCGCGCGGCTATATCAACGGCTATGACCGCCGGAGCAATTCGTGGTTCCGCGGGCGCGAGGAAACGTGGCAGTGGTTCATGGCGCGCGAGTGGGTGTGCGGCGGCTATCAGTGGGCGGGCATAGAGCATCGCGGCGAGACGACGTGGCCGCGGCTGTGCTCGCAGTCGGGCGCGATCGATCTGTATCTCAACCGCAAGGACGCGTTCTGGCAGAATCAGTCGCACTGGACGGAGAAGCCCATGGTGCATATTCTGCCGCACTGGAATCTTTCCGGGCGCGAGGGCGAGCCGGTGCGCGTGTCGGTGTACACCAACTGCGACTCGGTCGAGCTGTTCCAGGATGGCCGCTCGATGGGCGTTCAGGCGGTGGAGCCGTTCGGTCATGTCGAATGGCGGCTGATCTACAATCCGGGTTCTGTGCGCGCCGTGGGCTATAAGGACGGCGAGCCTGCCGCGGAGGAGACGGTCGAGACGACGGGCAGGGCGGTCGCGCTCAGGCTGAAGCTGGAGCGGGATAATGTGCGCGCCGACGGGCAGGATGTGGCGATCATTACCTGCGACTGTGTGGACAGCGAGGGACGGCACGTGCCGGACGCCGCGCCGTTCGTGCGGTTCAATACGAACGGATTGGGCTATGTCGCGGGCACAGGCTCGGACGTGAGCGACCACACGCCGGTGACCTGCCCCGACCGGCAGATGCGCGCGGGGCTGATCAGCGTGCTGGTGCGCGCGGGCGAGCAGGCGGGGATGCTGCGCGTGTACGCCGAGGCGGAGGGGCTGAAGCCGGCGCGGCTGGACGTGCAGCTGCTGTAAGCGCCGGGGCCGTGCGAGGTTCCGATCTGTACCCGAGCGGCCGCAGCGCGGCTTCCGCATTCAGCCTAACGGACTCCCGGCGGTATCCTATCGGATCAGCAGACCATAGAGAGAAGCGCTCACCCAATGGGGCGCTTCTTTTCGTATAAGCGGAACCTCGGTCGTATTCTTGTCGGGATCGCCGGTCGTGCGTTGTCGGGTTGTCGATATGGTTATCGAGGGTGGTTGGTTCACTTCGGGTTTGCACGTTTTCTGGCGGCGATCCCGACGGAGGACGAGGGAGACGGAGAGGACGCGGGGAACGGAGCCGACGACGAGGGGATGGGTGCGGCTTTGCGTAAACGTATTGGCTTTGCGGCGTTTTCCGCGGGGAGTACGCTGGGGCTGAAATGTGGAAGCCGCACTGCGGCCGCCCCAGACTGCGCCAAAGAGCCAAAAGTGGAAGCCGCACTGCGGCCTCTCTGGACTCTCTTCATTTGGTTCGCGGCGTGGGTGCATTTCACAGGGGGAGGGTCGCTCGAGTACAACGAACGCCAATCGCACAAACCGGCTTGCACGGCCCGCCGCGTCGTTTGCCGGATATGCGGGCGAGAGCGGGCATACACTGCTTACAGGGACTTGTAGGAGGAGGGATGACTCATGCGCGAGGAACAGGCCGCCGCGCAGGCGCACGCCGTGTCGCTCGAAGCGCGCAGGCGCGCGGTCATATCGGGCGTTCAGGCGGTGGACAGCTTTAACGAGCAGATGGTGACGCTCATCACCGGCGAGGGCGCGCTGACGATACTGGGCGACAATCTGCATGTGTCGCATCTCACGCTGGAGGACGGGCGGCTGCTGGTGGAGGGCGACATATCGGCGCTGGAGTATGACGCGGCGCCGCGGCGGCGGTCGCTGTGGGCGCGCCTGACGCGGTGACGCGCCGTGCTGTTCTATACGCTGGGGCAGAGCGCCGCCTTTCTGCTCATGTTGCCCGCCGGCCTGATGACCGGCCTGATCTGGGACGGCCTGTGCGCCCTGCGCCGCCTCTTTCAGCCGGGCGTGCTGCTCTCGCTGGCAATGGATCTGACCTTCTGCCTGATGGCGGCGTTTCTGCTGATCGCGTCGCTCGTCGCCGCGCTGCACGGCGAAATGCGGCTGTACGCGGTCATGGGCAGCATTGTGGGCTTTTTGCTCTATGGCGCGACGCTTTCGCCGCTCATCGCGCTGATTGCCCGCGCGCTGCTGCGTCTGCTCCGCGCGTTGGGAAGGCGTTTGGCGGCGTGCGCGTTCGTGCGGCGGCTGCTCAAATGAAGCGGGTTTGTCAAATTTTTGCGAAAAATGCGCGCGCGGCGGCAGGAAAATGTCTGCATGGCGTAGAATATTTACGGAAATACATTGATTTGTGGAGCGAGAGGGTGAGGGCGATGGCGCGCGGACGAAGAGGCCGCGTCGGGCTGGCCGTTGCGCTGGCCGTGTGCGGCGCGCTGGCGCTGGGCATAGGCTGCCTGGTTCAGCAGCGCGCGATCGACGCGCAGAACGCGCGTATTGCCGAGCTGACGGCGCAGCGCGACGCGCTGATCGAATCAAACGCCCAGCTGCGCGACAAGATCAACTTCACCTATACGGACGAATATTTCCGCCGCGAAGCGCATCGGCAGGGCTATGTCGCGGACGACGAAACGCTCTATGTCGGCGGCGACTGACCGGCTCCATGGCCGCGCGGGACACGATAGCCGTCCATGGCCTGACCTGACCGGCTGCAAAATTCGGCCTGGTCAGGTCTTTTTGTCTGTCTGAGGCCGCCGGGCGGAGCGGGTCTGCGCGGCATTTGTACGGGGCTGTTCTGCGGGGCGACGCGGGGAAGGGAGAACGGCCTCGTCTGGCTGGCGCTTCGTTTAGTTCCCTCCTGAAGAGGGGAAGCTCTGGGGCGCGGTTCCCGAGATCATGGCAAGAGCGCCGGGTTTCCTCTCGAAAAATGATGGAGTATCCTCAAAGCCTTAGCGAGCGCACAAATCCGGCCTTTCTCATGAGTGGGTATCGTCCGCGGACGGCGCGTGAGATCGTCCTCTGCCCGCCGCGTTTTAAGCTCCGTTCGAATGTATACCGGCGGTTGAGCGATTCATGCGCTCCTATTGCAGTGTCGTGCGTTCATCTTACGCCTGCCATACGTTTCTGTTGGAGTGTTTGGCGTTCCGTTACGCATCCGCAGACGATGGATGAGGATGTTCATCGTACGCGCCGCGCTTTGTGTTTCATTCAAAACGCGTACAAGCCGTGGCTGATTCGGGCGATTGCGTTCGGTTCACGCCGGTTATGCGGTTCTCTCGGAATGTCTTGCGTTCGATCACGCCTGCTGTTTGCCGAATAGCGCCAAACAGGACGGCTTGCGCTGTGTTCCGTTCCTATTCCGCCGTGGGTCGGGATCGCCAGTAACGCGTTCTCGGATGTCGTGTGGTTATCGGGCTTGGTTGGTTTACTTCGGGATTGTGTGTTTTCTGGCGGCGATCCCGACGGGGGACGGGGAACGGAGTCGGCGGCGCGGCTTTTGTGCGCTTTTGCGTAACCACATTGGCTTTGAAATGCTTTCCGCGGGGAGAACGCTGGGGCAAAAGGTGGAAGCCGCACAGCGGCCGCCCCAGACTGCGCCAAAGAGTCTTCGACTCTCTGGACGCTCTTCATTTGATTCGAGGCGTGAGTGCGTTTTACGCGGGGAGAAGGACTCGAGTATGACGCGGACTTGAGTGGCTCCAATAAATGGGGGGCCGCACGACCCGCCGCCGCGTCCATCCCGAATACATCCGCTAAAACCATATGAAAGGAAGATCGTTTCATGAACATTGCCATTATTGGCGGCGCGGGACATTATCCCTTTGCGCTCGAGGCGCTCGCAATGCGGCCCGGCCTTCAGCTGTGCGCCGTCGCCCCAGCCGAGCGGGACGAGGACATATCGGGCCTCCTTGCTGCCTGCCGTGAGCGCGGCCTTGCGCCGCAGATCCACGCAGACGCCCGCGCGCTTCTGGACGCGCATCCCGAAATCGAGCTGGCCGCGGTCAATCCGTGGTTTTCACGCGCGGCGGACGTCTCGATCGCCTGCCTGAAGCGCGGCATTCACGTCTTTTCCGAAAAACCGCTGGCCACTGCGCCTGACAGGCTGGACGAGCTGGAGCGGGTCTGGCGCGCGTCCGGCTGCGCGCTGGGCGGGATGTTCAATCTGCGCTATTGCGGCTGGTTCAAGACGGTGCGGCGCGCGATTGCCGAGGGGAAAATCGGCACGGTGCGGCAGATTCAGGGCCGCAAGAGCTACAAGCTGGGCAATCGGCCGGAATTTTACCGGCATCGCGAGACGTTTGGCGGCATTATCCCGTGGGTGGGCATTCACGCGCTGGACTGGGCGACGCAGCTCGGCGGGGCGTGCGCGAGCGTTTCCGCGCTGACGAACGCCGGCTATAACCGCGGCCATGGCGATATGGAGATGACCAGCGCGGTGCTGATGGCGCTGCAAAACGGCGTGATCGCCACTGTGACCGCCGACTTTTTGCGGCCGGATGGCGCGCCGCGTCACGACGACGACCGGCTGCGCGTCACCGGCACGGCGGGGACGCTGTACGCATACGACGGACAGGTGTGGCTCGAGGACGCGTCGGGACGCCGATCGCTGCCAATCGAGCCGGGCGACAACTGCCTGATCACGCTGCTCGACGCGATTGGAACGCCCGCGGCTGCCGAGCGCGCGCAGACCGATCTGGACGTTACGCGTACTGCGCTGCGCGCGGCGTGTAATGCGGCTTCCACTTGACGCGGCCTGACTCAAAGGACTGAGCGCATAGAAGCGATCGTGCGGCCACACGACTTGCCCGGCCAGCCGCAGTGCGGCCTCCGCTTATTGGAGCCGGGCAAGTCTTCGTTGTACCCGAGCGCCCTTTGCCGTGCCAAGCACACCCACACCGCAACAGAACCGCAAAACCGGCGTGATCGAACGCAGAACACTCCGATAGAACCGCATGACCAGCGTGCCCCCCAACAGAACCGCATCTCAGCACGCCAAACGCACGCATCACCGCACAGTGCCCTAAACATACTTCGAACGAACCGCAAAACGCGGCGTATGGGAACCGCCCTTGTAGACGCCATCTTCCATAATGAAGAGAAGACTGAACCGATATTCCCGCCAGCGCGTCCGAACGCAAAGCGCCGCATCGCCGCGCAGACCAGCCCCCGCGCGCACAAACGCTTCTGCCGGAGCTGCAACCGGCCAAACGCGACATTGCGCCGGCCCACGATCCACGATCATATAAAGCAGAGCAGCGCATCGCCGCGTCAGCGCGGGCAAACGCATAAGTCCCAGGCAAATCCGCGCTTTCCCGTCCCCGCGCAAAATAGGGCTTGCAATTCCGGAAAAAGCATGATATAATATGAATTGTCGCCTGATTGATGACCATCGGGTTTCGTGCGACGTCATGCCGTGAATCTTGTCAGGGCCGGAAGGCAGCAGCAATAAGCGGAATTTGGCGTGCGCCGCGAAGTCGCCTGGTGCGAGGTCAGGCGGTTTTTTTGTATTGGGCGAGATCGGAAGGAGCTGCGCGCCGCTCTTTTTGCGCGTATGCCCACATTCGCCATAAAAAAGCGCCGCAGAGGAGGAAAATCCTTCCTTTGCGGCGCTTTCATATCGATCAGCCCAGCCCCTTCAGGGCCAGCTCGGTCACGGGAAATTCGTAGGACTGAAGCGGCCTGCTTTCGCCCAGCCTGCGTGCATACCAGGCCTCGAGCGTCAGCCCGCTCTCGTAAACGTCCTCGGCGAGGTCGCCCAGATAGCGGATGTGCCACGGCTCGTAGGCGTAGCCCGTCTCGGCGGTGCCGTCCTTGGGATAGCGGATGATGAAGCCGTACTCGTGGGCGTGTTCGCTGAGCCAGGCGTAGGCGGGGGTTTCGGCGAAGCGCTCCGTGAGATCGGTATAGCCCGTGCAGCCCAGATCCATGGCCAGGCCGGTCTGGTGTTCGCTCTGGCCGGGCTTGGCGACGTAAACGGAGACGTATTCCAGACTGGTTTCCTTCAGGCGGCGCTTATAGAGATCGTTCTGCGTCCAGTAGGAGCGGTAGCCCGATATGGCCAGCAGCTCTATGCCGTCGTCCGCGGCGGCCTTGAACAGCTCCTCCAGCGCGCGCGCGGCGGCGGGACGCATCTGCTTGCGCGATTCGGCCACGCCGGGGGCGTATTTCACGTCCGGGCGGGTGAGGTCGCTCGGCTCGTAGTCGCTGGGCAGCGCGCTGGTCTTGTTGACCAGGATCGCGTAGCTTTCGATGACCTCAGCCGACGCGCTCTCAAGGAGCGTCAGCATCAGCAGGAAAATCAGCATCAGGCACGCCCGATGTTTCATATCGGCAACACCTCTTTTGATAGTCGGGCGTCACGCTTATCGGGCGCGGCGGGGGAGTGACGGTTGGCTGGGGAATGTGATTCCGCGCGGGCGGCCGCCGTGCGGCTTTCGTCTGGAAACGCGGGCTGTTCCGCGCTGACGCGGCGCTGCGCCGTTCTGCTTCATGGGGGCGTGAATCGTGGGCCGGCGCAATGTTGCGTTTGGCCGGTTTTAGCTCCGGCCAAGCGTTGGCGGGCGCGGGGGCTGTTCTGCGCGGCGATGCGGTTCTCTCGCGGCGTTCTGCGTTCGTCCTGCGCTCGGTTCATCGCGTGAGAAAGGCGAGAAGAGCCGTATCCTTTGAAGTCCTGGCGGAAGTGTCCGCTTTGGCGCTCTTGGGAAAGGCGCGCCCCGTACGCCGCGTTTTGCGTTCCGGTCGCAAGGCGTGCAGGATTTGGCGAGTTGCTTCGAGCGTCTCGGATCACGCTTTTTTCGCGGTTCTCTCGGAATGTCTTGCGCTCGATCACGCCTGCTGTTTGCCGCGTGAGCGCCAGACAGGACGGCTTGCGATATGTTTCGTTCCTATTCCGCCGTGGGTCGGGATCGCCGGTCGTGCGTTCTCGGGTTGACGTGCGGTTATCGGACTTGGCTGGTTCACTTCGGGTTTGCGCGTTTTCTGGCGGCGATCCCGACGGGGAACGGGGGGACGCGGGGAACGGGGAACGGAGTCGGCGGCGCGGCAGAGTGCGTTTTTGCGCAAACGTATTGGCTTTGAAGTGCTTTCCGCGGGGAGTCCGTTGGGGGCTGAATGTGGAAGCCGCACTGCGGCCGCCCCCAAACCTGCGCCAAAGAGTCGAATGTGGAAGCGGCACTGCCGCCTCTCTGGACTCTCTTCATTTGATTCGCGGTGTGGGCGCGTTTTACGCGGCGGGCACAGTGCGCGAGCACAGCGCCGTCAGTTGGCGCTGCCGACAGCTTCCACGCCGCCGCCTTTCAGCATCTTCTCCACGCGCTGGCACAGCGCCGCGTCCAGATAACACTCCACAACCGTTCCGTCGGCGGTGTACTCCTCATGCACAACCTGCCCGCCGTCGTGGATCAGCGACAGCACAGCGCCCTCGGCGTACGGCACGTTTACCTTAACGTGCTGCCGGAGTGCCCCGATGCGCCGCGCAATCGCCGCGCGCAGCTCGTCCAGCCCCGCGCCGCTCGATGCGGAGATCGGAATCAGATCGGGCGTGTGCAGCGGCGTTTCGTCCAGCCGGTCGCACTTGTTCAGCGCTTCGATCATCGGCTTTCCCGCCGCACCCAGCTGACTCAGCACGTCCAGCACGACGCCTCTCTGTTCCGCGCAGTGCTCGCTCGACGCGTCCGATACGATGACGATCAGATCGGCGCACAGCGCTTCCTCCAGCGTGGATTTGAACGCCTCGACCAGCTGATGCGGCAGCTTTCGGATGAAGCCCACCGTATCGACCAGCAGGCACGAACGGTTTTCAGGCAGCTCGATTTTGCGCATGACCGGATCGAGCGTGGCGAACAGCTTGTCCTCCACCAGCACGTCCGAGCCGGAAAGCGCGTTGAGCAGCGTCGATTTGCCCGCGTTGGTGTAGCCCACCAGCGCCACGACGCTCTCGCCGGTTTTTTCGCGGCGGTCGCGTCTCAGCGCGCGGCGGCTGGACAGCTCGCTGAGCGAACGCTCCAGCTCGGTGATGCGCCTGCGGATGCGCCGGCGATCGACCTCGAGCTGCGTCTCGCCCGGGCCGCGCGTGCCGATGCCGCCGCCCAGACGGGAGAGCACCGAGCCCATGCCGGTCAGCCGCGGCAGGTTGTACTTCATCTGCGCCAGCTCGACCTGCAATTTGCCCTCGTAGGACTGCGCGCGCTGGGCAAATATGTCGAGGATCAGCGCGGTTCGGTCAATGACGCGCACGCCCTCGCCGAGAATTTCGCCGATATTGCGCGCCTGCGCGGCGGTCAGCTCGTCGTCGAAGATCACAAGGTCGATGTCGGCGGCCTGACAGATCAGCGACAGCTCGCTCACCTTGCCCGAGCCGATGAACGTGGCCGGATCGGGCTTCTGCCGCTTTTGCAGCGCGCGCTGTATGACGATCGCGCCGGCGGTGTTGGCCAGGCTCTCCAGCTCGTCGAGCGATTCCTCGCTTTCCGCGCCCACCAGCATGACGCGCTCCTGCGTCTTTTCCCAGTGTCCTTCGCGGATGGTCTTGAGCACGCGCTCGTCGGCCGCGTCGATTTCGGCGAGCCATCTTTCCTGCGGCACGCGGCCGGGCTTGACGGGGCCGTGCGTGTGTATGGCCAGCTGGCCGTATTCGATCTCGCCGAGAAAGGCGGCGGTGATGCCGGTGGCGATGCCGTCCTTCACGCCGATGACGCACATTGCGTCGAAGCGCATGAGACGAAGCGCCTGCTCGTCCACATCGGACAAACGGGCGCTTCCGCCGGGGTGCGTATGGATGCAGCGGATGCCGCACAGCCGCTCGAGACTGCGCCGGAGCGTGCGTTCGGGCAGGGACACGCTGCTGTTCGAGCCGACAGAAATCTCAAGCACGTTTCCGTCGCGGCTCATGTAGACCATGATTTCGCGGTTGAGCTGGTCGGTATAGCGCACCAGCATACTCAGCAGCCGGTCGGGGAGAAACTGATCGCGCGCCCAGTCGGTGTCGAACAGCTTCTCCATTTCGTCCAGCGCGGATTGACGGATTCCTTCGATATTGCCTCTGATCATGAAGCTCCTTCATGCGCCGCGGGCCGAGCGTTACTCCTCGTCGTCCTCGGAGATTTCGCCCGCCGCCAGGCGTTCCTTATAGTTCTTGATGGCCTCGTGCAGCGCCTCTTCGGCCAGCACGGAGCAGTGCAATTTGACCTCGGGCAGCCCGCCGAGCGAGTCGGTGACCTGCTTGTTGGTGACGGCCAGCGCCTCCTCGATGGTCTTGCCCATCACCATTTCGGTGGCGCGGCTGGATGTGGCGATGGCCGCGCCGCAGCCGAACGTCTTGAATTTCACATCGAGTCGATGACCTGTTCGGTATACATTGTATGCTAACCTCTCTTTACTATATCATTGATCGGGATAAATGTCAAATGTCACATCGTCAGCGGGGACATGGCGCGCAGGCGCCTGACCACCTCGTCCAGTGATTTGATCACATAGTCAACCTCTTCCTCGGTGTTGTCCTCGTTGAGCGAGAAGCGCAGCGAGCCGTGCGCCACCTCGTGCGTGAGGCCGATGGCCAGCAGCACATGGCTCGGGTCGAGCGAGCCGGACGTGCAGGCCGAGCCGGACGACGCGGCAATGCCCTTGATGTCCAGATTGAGCAGCATCGATTCGCCCTCGATATAGCGGATGGACACGTTGCAGTTGCCGGGCAGGCGGTTAGTGGGATGGCCGTTCAGGCGGGTGTCGGGAATCGTCTCGAGGATGCCGTTGATGAGCCTGTCGCGCAGCGCGCTCACATAGGCGGCCTTTTCGTCCAGATGGGCAGTGGCCAGCTCGATGGCGCGGCCCAGGCCGACGATCGAGGGCATATTTTCGGTGCCGGGGCGCTGCGTGCGCTCCTGAGCGCCGCCGTTCATGAGCCGCTCGAGCCGCACGCCGCTTCTGATATACAGCGCGCCGACGCCCTTGGGCGCGTGCAGCTTGTGGCCGGAGAGGGAGAGCAGATCGACGTTCATGGCCTTCACGTCCACGGGGATCGCGCCCACGGCCTGCACCGCGTCGGTATGGAAGCGAACGCCGTGCGCCCTGGCGATCGCGCCGATCTCGGCGATGGGCTGGATCGTGCCGATCTCGTTGTTGGCGGTCATGATGGAGATGAGCGTGGTTTCGGGCGTAATGGCCTTTTCCACGTCGGCGGCGCTCACCTGGCCGTATTCGTCTACGGGCAGGTAGGTCACCTTGAAGCCCTCGCGCTCGAGCTGCTGACAGGTGTGCAGGATGGCGTGGTGCTCGATCGCGCTGGTAATGATGTGGTTGCCCTTCGCCTTGAGCGCATAGGCGCTGCCGCGCACGGCCCAGTTATCGGACTCGGTGCCGCAGCCGGTGAAGTAGATCTCGTTGGGTTTGGCGTTCAGCGCGGCGGCCACCTTGGCGCGGGCCTCGTCGAGCAGGCGGCGCGCGTCGCGGCCAAAGGCGTGGACGCTCGAGGGGTTGCCGTACACAGTGGTCAGGCAGGGCATCATGGCCTCCAGCACGGGCTGGGTGACGCGGGTTGTGGCGGCGTTGTCCATATAAATGCGGTTCATGAGCTGTATCGTCCTTTCCGTTTATTGCGGTTTATGTATGAGCCGTATCTGCGGCGGGATTATGGGAGCCGATCTCAAGTTTTTCCGGAATGTGGATGCGTCATTCAGGAGATTGGCCTCTGAATAGTCAGCCCCGAGGAAGCGGCGACCTGAATGGGCGGCTTTTTCCATCAGGGGGCTATTCGGCCGTTTCGGCGCTTCGGAGCGCGTCGTCCGCCATATCCTGAAGGGAGATGCCGTCCACGGCGCTTTCGAGCGCGTCGCTGACCTTCTGCCAGACCACGCGGGTGGGGCAGCGGCAGGCGCGATCGCACAGCGCCTCGTCGCTCAGGCAGTCGGTGATGGCGAGCGGCCCCTCCACGACGCGCAGCACGTCGCCCACGCTGATCTCGGCGGCGGGGCGGGAGAGGGTATAGCCGCCCTGAGAGCCGCGCGTGCTGAGCACAAGCCCGGCGCGGCGCAGCTGGCCGAAGAGCTGCTCGAGATAGGCCTCGGGCACGTTCTGCCGCTCGGCGATGGCCTTGATGGGCTGCGGGCCGTTTTGGGCGTGGAGCGCGAGATCGTACATGGCGTGTATGCCATAGCGTCCCTTTGTTGAGAGCTTCATGCGTGTCACCTCGTGTCGGAAATTCAATTCCGACTTTTCTTGTCTGAATTTATTCTAACACGCCGCATCCCATTTGAAAAGCAAATTCCGACAATTTCCCTCAGATTTAACCGGCGGGCAGTGCCCGCTGCCGCTTGCTGCGCGTCCTGACTCAAACGTTTGAGGTTATAGGGCGATAGAGCGGCCACACGACTTGCCCGAGCAGCCGCAGTGCGGCCTCCGCATTTTGGACTCGGGCGAGTCTCCAGAGTACCCGAGTTTTGCCGGCGTGGCAGCGGCTATTCTGCCGTGCATTTTTTTGAGAGGGCAGGAGTTTGCAGCGACCCGCCGCAGTGCGGCTTCTTGGCACTATTTTTTAATTTGCTGGCTTGTCTTTTCAGCAGCCTTTTTTTCTTGCTGAGCTAAAAGCAGGTTTATGGCTTTAGCTCTTCGGGCACGCCATTCGCTGGCC
>SFOF01000327.1 GCA_004552515.1 Clostridiales bacterium | reverse complement strand
GGCTGTTCGGAGATACTGATATTTTCGGGGAAGAGAAGAGCGCCGATGCTTTGCTCTGGGCTTTTGCAATCCGCGTAGCGCGTGGATGAACGAGCGCGCTTTTGATCCGCGTCGGGACACTTGCCGATTCTGTGGACGCGCGGCTGAATAGCTGCTGATTTTACTTCTACACTGTGTGCAGACCGAATATGTTCTCTGTTTACTCCCAATTCAATCGTTTTCACAATCCGCGCGGCGTGCAGTCCGCGCTCCATTTCACAAACCGACATTCGAGGTGATATTATGCCTGCCTATGACCGCATTGATCGAATCTCCGAGGAGATTCGCCGCAACGTTGACAAGATCATCCGCGAGGATGTGCGCGATCCCCGCATCGACGGCACATGGTCGCTGGTGCGCGCCGAGGCCACGCGCGATCTGCGCTATTGCAAGATCCGCGTGAGCATCCTCGAGAGCGACAAGCGCGCGCCGATGATGGACGCGCTCAAGAAAGCGTCCGGCTTCATCCGCCGTGAGCTGAGCCACCGCATGATGCTGCGCTATACGCCCGAGCTGCTCTTCGAGCTGGACGTCAACATCGAATACGCCGCGCACATCAACGAGCTGCTCAAGCAGGAGGAACGTCATGACGACCAGCCGTGACGTGGCCGAATGGCTCAAAAGCCATGACGATCTGCTCATACTCACGCATTTGCATCCGGACGGCGACGCGCTCGGCTCGTCGCTGGCGCTGTGTCTGGCGCTGGAATCGATCGGAAAGCGCGCGGCGGTCTGCTGTCAGGACGGCTGTCCGGGCTATCTCGACGCGCTGCCCGCGCGCGACCGGCTGCATCTGCCCGAGAGCCTGCCGTTTGAGCCGAAGGCGCTGGCGTGCGTCGATCTGAGCGTCGCCGACCGGCTGGGGCGCGCCGCGTTCCTGCTCGATCGGGGGCTGCCGGTGTGCTGCGTCGATCATCACGAGCATCCGGCGCTGGCGGCCGAGGTCAGGCTGGTCAATCCGCAGGCGGCCGCGTCGGGCGAGCTGATCGATGAGATTCGCCGCGCGCTGGACGTGCCGCTCACGCGCGAAATGGCGCTGTGCCTGTACGTCGCCATTTCGACCGACACCGGCAACTTCGCCTTCAGCTGCACCACGCCGGACGCGCTGCGCACCGTGGCCGATTGCGTCGAGACGGGCATCGACATCGACGAGATGAACTACGAGCTGTTCCGCAAGCGCTCGAGGGCGCGCACTAAGCTGCTCGGGCGCGCGCTCGAGGGCATGAGCTTTCCCTGCGCGGGCAGGATTGCGCTGATGACGCTGCGCGGCGATGATTTTGCGGCGTGCGGCGCAGCCATGGCCGACACGGAGGGCATCGTCAATTTCGGCATCAACGCCGAGGGCGTGCTGGCCGCGATTCTCGCCGTGCGGCAGGGTGATCAGGTGAAATTCAGCCTGCGCTCGCGCGGCGCGGTCAATGTGGCGGCGCTTTTGCGTCCGCTGGGCGGCGGGGGCCACGAGCGCGCCGCCGGGCTGACGCTTGAGGGCGATTTCGACGCGTGCGTTCAGCGCGTGCTTTCCGCCGTGCGGACGGCTGTCGAAGGGCTGGAATAGAGCGCGGCTTTTCAGACAGATGAAGAGAAAGACCGCCGCATGATCAGACGATGCGGCGGTTTGATGTGGACTTTGGCGGCGCGAAAGCGTCTGGGCAGGAAGCGTATCGAGACGAATGAGCCGCGTTTGGACGGGAAGCCTGACGGCGCGCGGTCGGTTCGAGTCATGCAATGGCCGCGGCGTTCGGGGGCCGGGGGCGGCGGCGCGTTTTGGCGATGACGAAACGCCTTGTATATATCTATATCGGAAATGCGTCTGGAAGGTTCCTCGAACTGCAACGGCGCTTTTTCACAGTTTCTGTGCTGAAATTCCTCGATTTGGCACTGCCGAGTCTTCGCAATTTGCCGTGGAGTCGGGGGGGGAAAAAAGCCTTCAGGCATCGCGGCATAGGATACAGGCGCTTCGAGCGCCGCGTTTCGACGAAAATCCGCTCGAATTTGCGGCCCTTTCTTTTGCGGCTGCACCTTCAGGAAGGAGTCCTTTCATGGACGGATTTCTCAATATTCTCAAGCCGCCGGGCATGAGCTCGGGGGATATGGTGTTCCAGGCGCGGCGGCTGCTGCCCAGGGGCACGCGCGTCGGCCATGGCGGCACGCTTGATCCCGACGCGGCGGGCGTGCTGCCCGTGTGCGTGGGGCGCGCGGCGCGGCTGTTCGACTATATCATCGACAAACAGAAGACGTATATCGCCGAGCTGCGGCTGGGCGTGGTGACCGACACGCAGGACGCGAGCGGCGCCGTACTCGAGCGGCGCGACGCCTCGACTGTCACCGAGGCCGATGTGCGCGCGGCGCTGCCCCGCTTTACCGGCACGATTTCTCAGATTCCGCCGATGTATTCGGCGCTCAAGCGCGGCGGGCAGAAGCTGTGCGATCTGGCGCGCAGGGGCGAGAGCCTTGAGCTGGAGCCGCGGCCCGTGACCATCCACGCGATCGAGTATATTGGAAGGCGCGACGAGACGGCGCATCTGCTGCGCGTCACCTGCGGCAAGGGGACGTATATCCGCACGCTCTGCCACGACATCGGCGCGGCGCTGGGCGTGGGCGGGCACATGGCGTTCCTGCTGCGCAGCGCGGCGGGCTGC
>SFOF01000044.1 GCA_004552515.1 Clostridiales bacterium | reverse complement strand
GTGGAGCCAGGTGTCCTACAACGGCAAGACCGGCTACATCAGCAACGCCTACTGGAGCTATCGTTGAGCGTTCGCCCCTCTGCCCGACCGGATTTTTTCCGGCCGGGTTCTCGCGCGTTAAAGCACCCTGACAGATAAATCCATCCCCGGCCGCTATCATGACGGCCGGGGATATTTTTGTAAGAAAACCGGCGGCCTTTCAGTGGCCTCCCAAGCGGAGAAGCGCAGGCATCAAATCCTGAGACCGGAGCAAACCGCCCATTCCGGTAAACGCCGCGCTTTTTAGCGGCGCGCGAATCCGCCGGATGCGGTCAGATGCGTTTTTTCAGCAGGAATTTCCGAGATGCGCTCTACATCCCCCGCGCCATTTTCCGCGCCAGCCGCTCCATGCGCTTCAGCCGCGCGTCCATCAGCATTTTGACCGACGCGCACCAGCGGCTCTTTCCGTCCGCGTCCCGCTCGCGGCGGCAGCCGTTGCGGCACAGCGCGCCGTACCGGCAGGCGCGGCAGTCATCCGGCACGCTCATTGATTCCGCGATAAAGCGCCGCGCCGTCTCGCCGCCGGACAGGCGCAGGAAGTTGCTCTCCCTCACGTTGCCCAGCCGCCACTGATCCAGCGCGTAAAAATCGCAGGGATAGACGTCGCCGTCGCTCTCGATCAGGTAGTTCAGCGAGCAATGCCCGATCATGGCGCAGCTGGCCGGCTCGCCGCCCAGCATCACGCGCAGCCAGTCGTCGAAATTGCGGATGCTGACCATGCGGCGCGCGTTGTAAGCCTGCTCGTAAAAGTCGAACGCCTTAATCAGAAATTCGCCCCACGCCCGCGGCGAAAGCGCATAATCGCCCGCGCCGCCCTCCAGCGCGTCCAGACAGGGAATGAACTGTAAATACCGGTATTTCGACAGCGCCGAAAGCGTCTCGTCCGCGCACGCGGCCACCGCAGCGTTGACCACGCAGAGTATGTTGTATTCTGCGCCCGCCCCTTCGAGCCGCTCGATCGTCCGCGCCACGCGCGCGTATGTCCCCTCGCCCTGCGCGTCCGGCCGCATGAGATCGTGCGCCGCCGGGCATCCGTCCAGCGACACGCCCAGCAGGAAATGATTTTCCGCAAAAAAGGCGATCATTTCGTCCGAAAGCGCATAGCCGTTGGTCTGGAGCATATTGTTGATCTCGACGCCGCGCCCGCCGTATCGATTTTCAAGCGCGATCAGCCGGCGATAGTAGTCCAGCCCGATCAGCGTCGGCTCGCCGCCCTGAAAGATGAAATTCGCCTGCCCTTCGGCGTAGGCCAGCGCGCGCCGCACGACGATTTCCAGCGTTTCAAGGCTCATCGGCGGCCGCACGGCGCGGGCGCGGTTCCTCATCTCGTCGGCGTAAAAGCAATAGCGGCAGCGCATATTGCACGCGCCCGAAACCGGCTTGATCATGACAGTGATCGGCGGCATGGATTCATCCTCCCGCGGTTTTTTATGGCTTTCAGTATACCACAGGCCAACGGCAAAATCAACGCGCCCAAAGCGAAAACGCCCTCACCGCAAGGCGCGCGGAAAGGGCGTTTTTTCAGTCGAGTTTATCAGAAAAGCGTGCGTTCCATGATGTTCTTTTGAGTAATTGCGTCCAGAGACGTGAAGCGCGCCGAATAGCCGCTCACCCGCACGATCAGATTGCGGTGCCGTTCGGGATGAACCAGCGCGTCCTCAAGATCGCCCTTCGAGAAGCAGTTGACGTTCAGCTGCTGCCCGCCCAGCTTGAAATAGGCCAGAAACGCCTGCCTGACCGTCTCGCGGCGGTCGTTCAGCATGGCGCGCGAAATGTTGACATTGGTCACGACGCCGCCGTTGTCGGCCGGAGAGCGGGCGCATGAGAGCAGCATGGCGGTCAGCCCGCTCACGTCCGTGCCCGGCATGGGCGAATTGCCCAGCGACATGGGCTCGCCGCAGCGCCGTCCGTCCGCGCTGGCCGCCACATACGGGCCGATCGTTATGCCGCCGGGGTTGACATTGGCGACGGTATAATAGTGCAGATGCGATTTCAGACCAATGTCGTGATAGATCGCGTTGATCTCGTCTTCAATGCGCCGCTTTATGTCGTCCACCCATTCAGCGTCGTTGCCGAATTTGTCCACATTCAGCATTTCCCGCCGCGCGTCCTCATAGCCCTCGAAATCCACATCCAGCATGTGCACCAGCTCGGGCAGCGTATACTTTTTCTCATCGTAGACCAGCTTTTTGATCACCGCCAGGCTGTTGGCCGTGCTGATCAGGCCAAAGCCCTCCGTGTTCGCGCCGAAATAGCGCACGCCGCCCTCGTAGATGCTCGCGCCCCGCTCCAGACAGTCGTCCAGCAGCAGGCTGTGCAGCACGAGCGCGCAGTCCCGCCCCGTCCGCTCGCGGTTCCATTCGTGCGCCCGTATCTCTCTGCGCGCCACGGCGCGCACCTGATCGAGGAAGGCGGCCTCCAGCTTTTCGTAGCTGTCCAATTCGGACAGCTCGCCCGTCTTTTCGCCGATCAGCAGGCCGTCCGCGCCGTCGCGCCCGTTGTGCAGCGCCGCTTCGAGCGCCTTGAGAAAGCGCGTCGTGCTGTTCGGCGAGCCGACGCCCTTGCCGTAGAGCGTCATTTCGCCGCAGCCGAGCGGCACATAGTCCAGCGCGTCCTCGTAGGGAAGATTCATGCTCTTCTGCAGTCCGGGGACGTACACGTCATCGTTGTACAGCGTGGGATAGATGCAGCCCTCGCCAATGCAGTCGAGCGCCTTGTCGAAGAGCGCCGGATTCTGGCCGTCGTACAGCCTGAGCGTCAAAACCGGCACCACGCGGTGACAGCGCCGCACGGCCTCCATGGCCACAAGCGCGAATCGGTCGGCGGCCTCGGGATGAGGCCGTCCTCTGCCGCCGATGACAATGCGGCTATCGTAAATCACATTGCACTCGTCGAGCAAATCGTAAAAGCCGATCGTCTGCCGCACGGCCTGCTCAAAATCGAGCGCGCCGCGCCGGAAATCCGCGTCCATCAAATCGCCCAGCGCTATGTCCAGCCGTCCGTAATTGCACGTCCTCATGAGGATCGTCAGAATAATCACCAGCTGCACCGCCGCGCGATAGCTGTCCGGCGCGGCGCTTCGCAGTGCGCAGAGTATATCCGCCATGTCGTCGCGCCCGGCGGCGCGGCACTTTGCCGCATAGTCCTCAAGGCACAGATCGACGGTCTTAAGCGTATACAGGCAGGCCTCATAAAAATCGCGGCGTCCGGGATTCTTCGCCATCGCCCGCTCGACGTCCTGCCTCAGCCCCGGAAGTCCCCGTTCAACCGCGCGGGTAAAGTTGACCATGATGCCGGCGGTTCGAGTGTCCGCGCAGCCGGAGATAAAGCCCGCGCCCCTCGGCCGCGCCGGATCGTCGCAGCGCATATATCCCTCGTCATCCTTGACTATGCCGGTCTCCATCAGATAGCTATAAACGTCCTCAGGCGCTTCCTCGCGGAGCTTGACAAACGTCGATTCCGTCTTCCAGAATTCGATCAGCGCTTCAATTTCGTCCCTGCGATGCGGATATTCGTCCTCCAAAGTGCGGAACCGCCCGGGAAACATCACATAGCCCACCTGCGCGCCGCCCTGAGGCGAAAGATCGAGCGGCAGATCGCGCGCATAGTGGCATTCCATGCGCCCGGCGTACATATCGCCCTCTTCGGGCGGCAGCAGCAGCCCGGGATAGAGCGTGCGCACGGCGTGGGCCTCGCGCATCGCCGCGGAGGCGTCCTTCATCTGCCGATAGACGCGCGTAAACTCAAGCGAAAGGTCGATGATCTTTTCTTTCATGGCTTCTTCTCCGCGCGTCAGAGTTTTCTCGGCGGAACGCCGTAGACGCGCTTAAATTCCGCATAGAAGTGGCTGAGATTATTGAACCCGCACTCGGCCGCAATGCCCGCGACGGTCAGAGACGAGCTCTGCAATAGCCGGACAGCCTCCGACAGCCGGACGCGGCTTATATAGTCGGTCGGGGTCATGTCGAGGTATTTTCGGAAGGCGTGGTTGACATGGCAGCGCGAATAGCCGCTCAGTTCAATCAGCCGGGACAGTCCCGCCGCCAGATTTTCGCGCCGCTTCATCTGAGACAGCAGTTCGCCGAGCCAGCCCGGCAGAAAGCAGCCGCCGTCCTGCTCGTCCGCATAGATCGCATAAAACAAAACGGCCTGCAGGAGCAGCTCGAGCCGCGCGCTCTGCCCGGCGCTGCCGTCGTCCTCATAGCCCTCGATCAGCTGAATCAGAAAGTCGAGCGCCCGCTCGTCCACGCGGACGTGCCGGGGCAGCCGCCCCTGCGTCAATACGCGCGCGCTTTCGCCATGATTCGCCGTCAGCGCCTCAAAGCGGTCGGCGGAAAGTCCGCGGTTGTACATTTCAAAATCGTCCGAGAGATAGTAATCGTAGCCGTGAACGTCTCTGGGACGCACGACGGCCAGCGTCCCCCGACCGACGACGATTTCCGCGCCGTTGACGCGGTGAACCGCCCGTCCCTTCACGACCAGAAAAAACTCATAGTAATCGTGCGTATGACTCTCCGTCGTATTGCGCACGCCATAGATGTGCGGGATCCTCCGCTCCTCATGGCGGCAGTCGCCGATGCGGAGCGTCTTTATCGCCCGCTGCGCGTCATCGTGTCTGTTCATGTCCTTATTATAGCGGCGCGGCCGAGTCTTCGCGTCTGCCATGTCGCCGCGAGTGTATGCTATTTTGTTCTGCGCTGCCGTCAAAATCAACGCGCCCGAATCGCGTTTGGATTCGGGCGCGCCGGTCTATGCTGTTATATTATTTCTTGAAGGCGGGGCCGTAGGTGGCGCAGGCGCGATAGTCGGCGCCCTCCTTGTCCATGCCGAACGCGTTCCACGCGGAGGGACGGAAGATCTTCTCCTCGGGCACGTTGTGCATGGCGACCGGGATGCGCAGCATGGAGCACAGGGTGATCAGATCGGCGCCGATGTGGCCGTAGCTGATCGCGCCATGGTTGGCGCCCCAGTTGTTCATGACGGAATAGGCGTCCTTGAACGGGCCTTCCTTGCCGTCGCAGCGCGGGGCGAACCAGGTGCAGGGCCAGGTGTAGTCGGTGCGCTTCCACAGCGTATCGGTCACCTCGTCGGGCAGCTTGACCGTCCAGCCCTCGGCGATCTGGAGCATCGGGCCAAGGCCCTTGACCAGATTGAGGCGGATCATCGTGCAGGGCATCTCGACGTCGGTCACGAAGCGGGAGGAATATCCGCCGCCGCGGAAATAGCCCAGATCGGCGTAGTTCCAGGTGGTGTGGGCCATGATGGCCTTCTGATCCTCTTCGGTCACGTCGTACCAGGGCTTCATGACGGGCGTGCCGTTGTCAAGCGCCTTGCCGTTGGCGTCCAGGCAGCACGCGCCGGAGTTGATCAGATGGATGAAGCCGCCATTCTCCTTGGCGACGCCCTCCAGATCATAGCCGGTGGCCTTCTTGACGGCCTCGGGGCTCCAGTAGGTACGCACGTCGGCGAACATCTGGGCGCGGTTGGTGAGCAGCTTCATGAACAGCATGCCCAATCCGTTGAGGATGTCGTTCTCGGTGGCCAGGACGTACGGCTCGCGCGCGCCGTTGTGGTCAAAGCTGGTGTTGAGCATGGCCTCGGGGAAGTCGCAGTTCGGATAGAAGTCCGTCCACTGGCGCTGGCCCTGGAAGCCGCCCGCGATGGCGTTGTGGCCGACGGCCTCTTCCTCGCAGCCCTCGGGCAGGTTTTTGTTGCCGTTCATCAGATCCTTGATGATCAGGTACATCTTCAGGGTGAACTCCCAGTCCTTGTCCTTCTCCTCGCGGGTCTTCTGCAGCTCGGTGGGGTTCTTGTCGAAGCCCTCGACGACGTACTTATCGGCCCAGGCCTTGAGCTTCTCGTATTCCTTCTCGTCGTAGATGCCCAGCGTCATGCGGCGGATGATTTCGACCTCATCGACCGACTCAACGCGCATCCCCAGGTAATCCTCGATGAAGTTGGTGTCCATGATGGAGCCGCCGATGCCCATGGTGATGGAGCCGATCTGCAGATAGCTCTTGCGGCGCATGGTGGCCACGGCGACGGCCGCGCGGCCGAAGCGCAGGATCTTCTCGGCGACGTCCTCGGGGATCTCAGTCGCGGTGGCTTCCTGCACGTCGCGGCCATAGATGCCGAACGCCGGCAGGCCCTTCTGGGCGTGGGTGGCCAGAACGCTGGCGAGGTAAACCGCGCCGGGGCGCTCGGTGCCGTTGAAGCCCCAGACGGCCTTGATGGTGTCCTTCTCCATGTCCATGGTCTCCGCGCCGTAGCACCAGCAGGGCGTCACGGTCAGGGTGATCTCAACGCCCTCCTTGCGGAACTTCTCGGCGCAGGCGGCGGCCTCGGCCACGCGGCCGATGGTGGTGTCGGCGATGATGACCTTTACCGGCTCGCCGTTGGAATAGCGCAGGTTTTCGCTGAGCAGCTTGGCGGCGGATTTCGCCATGTTCATGGTCTGATCTTCCAGGCTCTCGCGCACCTTCAGAACGCCTCTGCGGCCGTCGATGGTGGGACGGATGCCGATGACCGGGTATTCGCCGATGTATCTGTTGGCAGCCATGATAGTAACCTCCCTTTAATTGCGAGCGCGCCCCTTATAAGCGCCTCGATGGTTCATGTTTTTCATGCTCCCCAAAATCGCGTTAAGAGACTTCCCGGAGCACACCATAATATTAACATTGATTTGTTCGGCTGTATTGTGGTATAATAGCAAAAAATAAAACGATATTCACCTTTCGCCCGCTCTAAAAACGCCGACCAAAGGAGCCGTCATGCAGTATCTGGACTACAACGAGCACATTCTCCACGGCACGCCCGACCGGCCGATCGCCTGCTATTATGTGGACGAGAAGCACCCGCGCTACCGTATGCCCATGCACTGGCACATCGAGTGCGAGATCATCCGCGTGCGGCGGGGCGTGATTCACCTGTATGTGGACGACGCGCGGATCGCGGCGCGCGCGGGCGATCTGGTCTTTCTGGGCAAGGGCGCGCTCCATGGCGGCGAGCCGGAGGGCTGTATCTACGAGTGCGTGGTGTTCGACGCGTCGCTCCTGGGCAGCGAACCGTGCGCCCGCGCGATCGCGCCGCTGCTCAGCCGCAGCCTGCACATCCGCCCCGAGGAGAGCGAGGCCGGACGGCGATTGAGCGCGCTGGCCGATCAGCTGTTTGAGTACACGCCCGATCTGAGCGACAGCCATCTGCTGCTGGCGGTGGGCTGCCTGTACGCGCTCTACGGGCATCTGGCGCTATTGAGCGAAAAAAGCCCCATCCAGAGCGAGCCGCCCGCGCGCCGCCGCCGCGCCGAGCAGCTCAAGCCGGCGCTGGAATACATCGAAAGTCACTATGCCGGCCCCATCGCGCTGGGCGAGCTGGCGCGGCTGACCGGCCTTTCGCCCAAGTATTTCTGCCGCTCCTTCCGCGCCGTGGTGCATCGTTCGCCCATCGACTATCTCAACTTTTACCGCGTGGAATGTGCCAGCGCGCTGCTGTCCTCGTCCGATCTGACGGTAGCGGAGGTGGCCTATCAGTGCGGCTTTAACGATTCGAGCTTCTTCATCAAGCAGTTCCGCCGCTATAAAGGCACGACCCCGCGCCAGTACCGCGAGGGACTGCGGGAAAAATAAACCGTTCAGAAGAAACGCCGCAGACCAAAGTCCTTTCCGCTCCCGCCGCGTCTCAACGTCAGTCGCTTTTTCCTCAGGCGGCAATGCGCGTTACCCTGTCGGCGCGCAAAAATATGCGCTGTCGCCCGTACCTCCGCCTTATCCTTGCATTCCAGAATCGCAATCGCCCGTTGAACAGAACGGTTTAACCCGATTCTATCAAGAACATAATGCCTGCGGCCTTCCCTTGTCGCGCTTTTAAGAGAACGTCGAAAAGAAATTGTCCATCACACGCTTCTCTGGGATTTGTTCAGTTTCTTTTGCGCCCTGCCTATTGGCAGCATCCGGCTATTTCCCTGTAAAGCCGCATCGGTCATGCGGCTTCCGCTCAGTTGAGCCGGAACATTTATAACGCCTGCCGCCATAAAAAACAGCCCTCTATATAGACGGAAGGCTGTTTTTTCATATATCCAAAATAGCGATCAGACATTGAAGCGGAACAGCGTCACGTCGCCGTCCTGCATGACGTAATCCTTGCCCTCGGAGCGGACGAGACCCTTCTCCTTGCAAGCGGCCATGCTGCCCTCGCGCACCAGGTCGTCATAGGCGACGATCTCCGCGCGGATGAAGCCCTTTTCAAAGTCGGAGTGGATCTTGCCGGCAGCCTGCGGGGCCTTCGTGCCCTTTTCGATCGTCCAGGCGCGCACTTCCTTCGGGCCGGCGGTCAGATAGCTGATGAGGCCCAAGAGATCGTAGCTCACCTGAACCAGCCGGTCAAGGCCGCTGGCCGAGATGCCCAGCTCCTCGAGGAACTCCTTCTTCTCCTCCGGCGGCAGCTGCGCAATTTCCTCCTCGACCTTGGCCGAAATGACCATCACGCGCGCGTTCTCCTTCTCCGCGACCGCCTTGACCTCCTTGACCAGCGGCAGGTTTTCCACGTCGCCGCCCAGATCGTCCTCGGAGATGTTGGCCGCGTACAGCACGGGCTTGCAGGTGAGCAGGAACCAGCCGTCCACAACCGCCTTTTCCTCGTCGGTCAGCGGGCAGGTGCGCACGGGGCGTCCCTCGTTAAGGTGCGCCATGACCTTATCGGCGGCCGACAGCTCGAGCGCCATCTTTGCGTCGCCGCTCTTAACCAGATGGCTGGCCTTCTCCTGACGCTTCGACACGGTTTCCATGTCGGCCAGGATCAGCTCGGTTTCGATCGTCTCGATGTCGCGCGCCGGATCGACCGACCCATCGACATGGATAATGTTGTCGTCCTCAAAGCAGCGCACGACGTGGACGATCGCGTCCACCTCGCGGATGTGGGAAAGGAACTTGTTGCCCAGGCCTTCGCCGCGGCTCGCGCCCTTGACCAGACCGGCGATATCGACGAACTCGATCGTCGCGGGGGTGTACTTCTCGGGATGGTACATTTCGCTCAGCACGTCCAGACGGCTGTCCGGCACGGCCACCACGCCGGTGTTCGGCTCGATGGTGCAGAACGGATAATTGGCGGCCTGCGCGCCGGCGCAGGTGATGGCGTTAAACAGCGTGCTCTTGCCGACATTCGGCAGACCGACGACTCCCAGCTTCATCTATCCAGCATCTCCTCAAATATCGTGATTCGCCGTTCCCTCCGTATGGGGACGGGTTCGCGCCCGTTCGGAACAGCGTCAATGCCCATTCTGATTTATTATAACAGATGAACCCCCGTCCCTCAAGCCATTTTTGTGAAAATTGCGCCGGCATAAATCACAGCCGCCCGTTCATCGGTCGGTTTGCCCCCAGCTCCATAAGGGCATACTGCCTGTGGCCGTCTTCTAAAAGAGAGCATCAAAAAAATTGTCCAACATACTCTCCGCTTCGCAAATCCCTTCCTCGGGGATTCGTTTAAGCGTCTTTCTGCCTTTTGCTACAGCGCTTTTTCATTCCAAAATTGAACTGGGAATTTATATCGCAGCCACCATGAAAACGGCGGAGCGCATCGCCCCGCCGCTTCTTACAAATTCAAATCAGAATGTATCCCTGATCTGCTCAAAGGTATACAGCCTGAAATCCTCCGGGCTGATTTTCGTCGCCGCGTCGATCTCGCCCTGCGCTTCCCCGCGCCGCCCGAGCCCCAATAGCGCATAGCCGCAGAGGATATGGCCGGTCACGGTGTTGCTCTTCACAATATCGCCCTCAAACGGCATGGGCGTGGGCGCGCCGACACCGTAATAGGCGCGCCTGTCGCTGTTTTTGAGCATATCCGCGCCCGCGTCCAGCATTTCGTTCAGCACTCGCTCCGCCTCGTCAAAGCGCGTCAGGCTGCGCAGCGCCAGCGCCCGGAACAGCGACAGCTCGGACACGATCGCCTTGGGGACAGCCGCTTCCTCATAGGCGCGTCTCGCTTCCTCCGCGCGACCCTGCCCCTCGAGCAGCCGCCCCAGATAGAAATAGATGTGCGCCTCCTGATTGAACCATGTCTTGGCCTCGCCGTAGGATCTGGGCAGATCGGCGCCCGCCAGATAGACTCTTTCCGCGTCCTCCGCCCGTCCCGCGGCAGCCAACTCGTTGCCGTAAAGAACGTGCATCCAGGCATGCTGCTTGGTGAGCTTGCCTTCGCCGCCCTCGTAGATGTGGAAGCGGCGGCCCTGCGCGGCGCGGATCGCTTCCTCATAGCGCCCCTGCTGACTCAGCAGCACAATTCGGTCGAGCCAGCAGTCGTCGCGCACGGCGAGCAGATCGGCGTATCGATCATAAACGTCCAGCCGCTCCTGAACGGATACGTTCATCGCCTTGAGCAGCTGCTGATATTCAAACAGCAGTCTCGGGTCATGCCGCAGCGCCAGCGCCTTCTCCAGGCAGACCCGCGCCGAGGCGGCGTCCCCGCGGCGGTCATAATAAGCCAGCGCGAGATTGCGCAGCGCCCCCGCGTGCGTGGGATCGCGGCGAATCGCTTCCTCCCAAAGCCCGGCGGCCTCGTCATAGCGGAATCGATCATAGAAGAGATTGCCCAGATCATAGCAGGCGTTCGCGTCCGCGCCGTTTCGCGCGATCGCGTCCCGCAGCACGGCGATGTCCTCCAGCCGCGCGGGGAAGCACAATTTTCCGTTCCGCGCGGCGCTCGAGAGCGCGTCCGCACTTTCCTCCCCGCGGCCCAGCAGATGCAGGATATGCGCCCTGTAGTAGGCGATCAGCGGATAATCGCTCTGCGCCAGATCGATCAGGCGCAGCGCGTCCTCATAAAAGCCCGCTTCCATATACGCGCACACTACATCCAGATAGTTTTCCGGCTTTCCGCCGAACATAGCGCGGATCTCGTCGGCGTTGTCCTCAAAATAGCCCAGCTCCACGCGCGCCCACAGATCGAGCGGATCGCGCAAGACCTGCCGCCGCGCAATCGTCTCCGCCGCCGCACAATCGCCCAGCGCGCGATAGAGCGCCGATTTGAGATTCAGCGCGCGGCCATTGCGGCTGCCTCGCGCCAGCGCCTCGTCCAGATGCTCGAGCGCCGTGCGGTATTCGCCGCGCCGCGCGTCGATCACGGCCAACTGATAATACGCCGCCGCGGCGTACGCGCCGTTCCACGCGGCGCGATAGAGCGCGTCGTACGCCTCGTCCCAGCGCCCCAGATACTCAAGCGCCACGCCCCTGAGATACAGGCTTTCCGTGTCGGCGGGGTGCTGATTGCGGCTGAGCAGCCGCTCGAGCGCCCTGTCGCAGAAGGACACGCAGTCCTCGAACAGGCCGTCCCTGAGCGCCAGCCGCG
This sequence comes from Clostridiales bacterium, assembly GCA_004552515.1. Classification (GTDB taxonomy): domain Bacteria; phylum Bacillota; class Clostridia; order Christensenellales; family Aristaeellaceae; genus Firm-10. Next base: position 1,713 of record SFOF01000044.1, on the reverse strand, counting down.
CCATGGCCGTGTTGCAGCGAATGTCGCCCGCGTCCCGGCGCAGCGCCTCGCGGTAATAGTCGCGCGGATCGTAATTGTGCTGCTTGTACTGCTCCAGATGCAGCCCGTTGATGAACAGCTCCTCGATGTTGTCGTATTCCGAGGGGCGCTTCACGGGCGTGCGCGGCGCGATGGGCTGCTTCTGTCCGCGCTTATACGGCGAGTAGGCCACCAGCCGCTTGCCCGTCTCGCTCCTCATCTCGGCGGTCAGCTTCTCGAAATCATGCCCGTTAAGCGGCACAAGGCGGCTCCAGCTCTCATCCGGCGAGAGATCGGCTTTTTCCGAAAAGAGCACGGTTTCGCCGTCTCTCAGTTCGATCACGGCGTTTTTGAACGCGCCGGTGACGTTGAAGCCCAGATAGGCGCTTTCCCCGCGCTTTTCGAGATTGACGCACGCGTCGATCGTGGCGTTTTTGACCAGACCGATGTCGCGCACGGGATACCACACCTGCTCGAACTCGCGCGTCTCATAGGGCATGAGCCAGGTAAAGTCGGGCTGATTGTCGGTATACGCGCCGGTCATCAGCTCGATATACGGCCCGTCGCTGTCGGTGAGGTTCGAACACCACATCGCGCCGAAATCGCCGTGTCCCCACGTCCAGAGCTTCTTGCCCGGAGCGATGTGATGATCGGCCACGGTCACGATGCCCTTTTGCCGCCCCTCGTCGTAGCCGGAAAGGAAATCCATATCGGACTGCCCCTGAGACACCATGAAGGACGAGGGCACGCGCACGGAATCATAGCGCGAAAGATCGGTGCCCGCGCCGTAGTCGAAAGGACGGGCGGTCTTGTAGACGCCTTTGGCGACCGGCCAGCTGATCACGGCGCGGCGGTCGTGATCGTTCGCCCATTCCACGTCGGGCGGGAACACCGTGCGGTAATCGTTGTTGACCGACACGGCCAGATTGGCCCACCACATGAACAGCTGCGCCTGACTGGTGCGGTTGTACAGGCGCACCTTCGCCCGGATGTAGCTGCGCCCCGGCTCCAGCGTCACGCCCACCATGCCCTTCTGCCGGTTGAACGGCTCGACCTCGCCCACCCAGACGGTCCTACTGCCGTCGTCGTTTTCCTCCGCCGCGGCCTCGACGGGCAGGAAGGTCGTCGGGCGGTGGTGCTGCGGCCAGTTGAACTCGATGCCACCCGAAATCCACGCGCCGGCCAGTCCGACCAGCGCGGGCTTGATCACATGGTTGTGATAGATGAAGTCATAATCCCCGATCTTGTCATAGCCGGAGAGAATCTTGCCGCCGATCTCCGGCAGGATCTGCGTTTTGATATATTCGTTCTCGAGCGTATAGACCTCGTAGGACACATTCCTTTTCTCGTCCGTAATGCCGTCGGAATAGGGCAGCGGATAGAGCCGCCCCGTCGCGCCCTGATAGGGCTTTTTTTCAAAGAACATCGGCAGCTCGACCGGGGGCTTGGGAACATACGTCGGAATGACCTCCCGCGCCCGCGTCAGCGTCACTTTTTCGCTCATGGACTGATCCTCCCGTTCATTTTTTGCGTTATATTGATTGTAGACGATGCGCCGCGCGCCGGCAAGCTCAAAATCTCTGCGTGATTTTCACGGAAAACTTGACCCTCCCCGCGCGCATCCTGTATAATGACAAAAAAAGCAACAAGCCGTTTTTTTTCAGATGGGAGAAGCCGCCATGATCCTGATTTTCG
>SFOF01000043.1 GCA_004552515.1 Clostridiales bacterium | reverse complement strand
ATCTTCAATTCATACTGGATCAGCTGTCCGAGCTTGACGAAATCACCTTCCGCGCCATGATGGGCGAATACATCCTCTATTATCGCGGCAAGGTGGTGGGCGGCATTTACGACGACCGGCTGCTCGTCAAGCCGACGAAATCGGCGCGCGCGCTCATGCCGCAGGCCGCGCTCGAGCTGCCCTATGAGGGCGCGAAGGCCATGCTGCTGATCGACGAGGTGGACGACAGAGCCGCTCTGGCCAGCCTGTTTAACGCCCTGTACGACGATCTGCCCGCGCCCAAGCCCAAAAAGCAAACCGTTCAGAGAAAGGACTTTTGACCATGAACGCCATGCATTACGAAGCGATCCTCCAGTATATGCGCGCCCATCGGGACGACATGGTGCGCGATCTCGTCCGCCTGTGCCGCGTGCCCTCGGTGCGCTCCGCCGCCGAGACCGATATGCCGTTCGGCCGCGAATGCGACGACGCCCTGCGCGAGGCCGCCGCACTCTATCGTGAAAACGGCTTCGACGTAACCGAGCACAACGCGAGCGGCTATATCCTCGCCCATTTCGGCGCGGGCGAAAAGAACATCGGCCTTTTCGCCCATGTGGACGTGGTGCCGGTCAACGAGGCCGACTGGCTGCTGACCCGCCCGTTCGACACAATCGAAAGGGACGGCTTTCTCATCGGCCGCGGCGTAAACGACGACAAGAGCGGCGCGATCGCCGCGCTGTATCTGCTCAAGGCCGCACGCGATCTCAAGCTGCCGCTCGAAAGCCGCGTCACCGTGTTCATGGGCGCAAATGAGGAGAGCGGCATGGCCGATCTGCGCGCCTTTGCCCGCGAGCAGCCGCTGCCCGACGCCTCACTCGTGCCCGACGGCGGCTTTCCCGTCTCGCTGGGCGAGCGCGGCATACTGCGGCTTGACATTTCGCTCGACGTGCCGCTGTCCGACGTGCTCTCGCTGAACGGCGGCGAGGCCTACAACACCGTCATGGCCGAGCTGACCGCGCGCCTGAAAAAGAGCGACGCGCTCGCAGGCTGGTTGAACGCGCGTCCCCAGCCGTGGCTGAGCGTGACCGACGAGGGCGAAACGCTGCGGCTGGATGTGAAGGGCGTCGCCTCGCACGCAGCCAATCCGCATCAGGGCGACAGCGCGCTGCGGCGGCTGTGCGCGCTCCTGAAGGACTGTGACGGCCTGAGCGCCCATGACCGCGGCGTTCTGGACACAATCGCCCTCGCGCTTTCGGACACGAACGGCGCGGCGCTGGGCGTGGCCGATCACGACGACACGCTGGGCGACCTGACCGTGGCCAACGGCATCGCGTGCACGGAAAACGGCCGCTTCATGTTCACGCTGGACATCCGGCACGGCGAGCACGTTTCCGGCGCGGAGATTACGGCCAGGCTCCGCGAATGGTTCGGCGCGCGCGGCTTCTCCATCGGGATTCACGGCGATTCCTCCGCCTTCACCATTCCCGAGGAGCATCCCCTCGCACAGGCGCTGCTCGAAACCTTCCGCGCGGCCAGCGGGTATCCCGACGCGCGCCCCTATTACATGGGCGGCGGCACCTATTGCAAATACCTGCCCAACGCCTTCACCATAGGCACGACCATGGGCGGCGACGCGCGCGTGCTGAACCTGCCCGCCGGACACGGCGAATGTCACGCGCCGGACGAATACATCTGCATCGACGGCTTTGTGCGCGCCAGCGCGATGATCGCCGCCATGACACTGGCGCTGGACGAGGCGATCAGGGGCATTTAACGCGCGCGCCATACATAAAATTTAGGGAAAGCGCCCATGCTAAAATCAAAGCATTTTGCATGATTATGCGTTTCTTTCACAAAAATCTGCCGTTTTCGCCCTGTTCCCGAGCGAATATTCATCATTTTTACGCCAGTATGCGCATGGATTCCATCGGCGCGGCGGCTTGACAACTTGCCGCGCCGGTTGTATTCTTAATAGTGGATTCCAATTCAGTTTAAGCCATTTTTCAGGAGGTGGAGCCGGATGGACGTTGGCGGTAGATGCTCGATGGTCGAAGGCGTGTATCGAAGTAGACGCGCGTGCGCATCCGGTTTTCACGGCGCACGTTTCTGAAAGGGCGCTCATGGCCGCCGTCTGACGGGCAGGCTCTGAAGCGCGCGATCGCTCTTCATTATATCGTCTTCTTTCATCACATCGCATAACGCCAAAGACACAGCCGCGTGCCGGCAGGGTGTCTTGTTTTCGTTGCGATTTTGGCGGACGGGATTCAGGCCCAACCGCCGCACACATGAAAGGAGGGCGTTTTCCCATGGATCGCGAAATCATTCACAGCCGGCTGATGCAGCTGGTGGACGGCAATAAGAAAAATGAACTGCGCGGCGCGCTGCTCATGCTCAACGTGGTCGATATCGCCTCGTTTATGGAGAGCCTTGAGAGCGAAAAGCTGCTGATGGTGTTCCGCATACTGCCCAAGGACATCGCGGCGGAAGTGTTCGCCTATATCGACAGCGAGCAGCAGCAGCAGCTGGTCACGCTGATCGGCGACGGCGAAATCCACTCCCTGCTGGACGAAATGTTCCTGGACGACGCGGTCGATTTCCTCGAAGAGCTGCCCGCGTCGGTCGTCAAGCGCGTCTTGCAGAACACCGATCCCACAAAGCGCGCGCTGATCAACCAGTTCCTCAAATACCCGGAAAATTCGGCCGGCTCGATCATGACCATCGAGTTTGCCGAGTTCCACAGCTCCATGACCGTGCGCCAGGCGATGGAATCGCTGCGCAAGACCGGCCTGGACAAGGAAACCATCTACACCTGCTATGTCATCGACAGCCAGCGCCATCTGGTGGGCACCGTCGCGCTGCGGCATCTGATTCTCGCCGATGAGGACAAGCCGGTCTCCGACATCATGGCGACCAACTTCATATCGGTCAAGACGCTGGACGATCAGGAGGTCGTCGCCGACACCGTGCGCAAGTACGACCTGATGAGCATACCGGTCGTCGACAACGAGAACCGTCTGGTGGGCATCGTCACCGCCGACGACATCATGGACGTTATCGAAGAGGAGAACACAGAGGACATCGAAAAGATGGGCGGTCTGCTCCCCTCCGACGACCAGTACCTCAAGACCCCGATCATCACGCTGTTCAAAAACCGCATCCCGTGGCTGCTCATCCTCATGATCTCGGCCACGTTCACCGGCATGATCATCACCCATTTCGAGGACGTGCTCAGCGACACCGGCAAGCTCGGCGTGCTGCTGACCGCCTGTCTGCCCATGCTGATGGACACCGGCGGAAACTGCGGCGCACAGTCCTCGACGCTGGTCATCCGCGGCCTTGCGCTGGGCGAGGTTCACTTCAGCGACATACTCAAGGTCTGGTGGCGCGAGGCACGCGTGGCGATGCTGGTGGGCGGCGTGCTCATGCTGGTCAATGTCGGCCGTCAGCTGCTGCTCTACACATTCACCGCCGGCGTGACCGCCGACACCGTCACCGTCACAATGGTGGTTTCGGTCGCCATGTTCCTGACCGTGCTGATCGCCAAGTCGATCGGCTGTACGCTGCCGCTGTTCGCCTCCAAGCTGCATCTCGACCCGGCGCTCATGGCCAGCCCGCTCATCACCACGCTGGTGGACGCCTGCTCGCTGACCATACTCTTTTCCATCGCCACCGCCGTCATGCACGTCTGACAAAGGAGCGCTCTCACACATGAAAGAAATTCTGGGCTGCATCCGCCGCGCCGATCAGGACTATCATATGATCGAGTCCGGCGACCGCGTGGCCGTGGGCGTGTCGGGCGGCAAGGACAGCGTGCTGCTGCTCTATGCGCTCTCGCTCTACCGCCGCTTTAGCCCGCATCCCTTCGAGCTGGAGGCGCTCACGCTGACCACGGGGCTTGAGCCGTTCGATCTTCAGCCCATCCGCGCGCTGTGCGAGAAAATCGACGTGCCCTACACCGTGCGCGAAACGGAAATCGGCCGCATCGTCTTTGAAGAGCGGCACGAAAAGAACCCCTGCGCGCTCTGCTCCAAAATGCGGCGCGGCGCGCTGAACGATCTGTGCAACGAGCGCGGCCTCAACAAGCTGGCGCTGGGGCATCACCGCGACGACGCGCTGGAAACGCTGCTGATGAGTATGCTTTATGAGGGCCGCATCCACACATTCCAGCCGGTGACGCGCCTGACCCGCAGCGGCATGACCCAGATCCGCCCGATGATCTACGTTTCCGAAAAGGACGTCATCCACTATGTGAAGGCGCTCTCCCTGCCCGTCGTGCCCTCGCCCTGCCCGGCCAACGGCTATACCAGGCGCGAGGACATGAAGGCGCTGCTCGATCACATCTGCCGCAGCGTGCCCAACGCCCGCGAGCAGCTCCTGACCGCGCTGCGCAACGACGAGCAGTATGCGCTCTGGGACAAACCGAAGCCCGACGCATAAAAAACGCGCGCCCCGCCGAAGCTATCGACGGGGTGATTTTTATGGACAAAAAGAAAAAGCGGCAGGATAAGCAGCTCGTTCGCTCCCTCGAGGAATTTTCCGGCGGCGACGAGCAGCTCCACAGCGACGTTCAGGGAAGCTGGACGGGCAATCCGCTCTATGACGAGGAGCCTGTTCAGGACGCGGACGATCTGTAGCCGCGCATGAAAGAGCCTCCCGGCAGCCGGTTTCAATGCGGCGCGGGAGGCGCAATTTGTAATCAGCCGCTTTTACTGCGGCAGAAGATTATCGCTCTCGTCAAAGCGCGCGGAGAGCATGGCGCGCAGGGATTTCACGCAGTCGCCCAGCGTCGCGCGGGTCGTGCCGGTCGCCTGACCGTTGGCCAGCAGCCGCTCATATTCGCCCACGGCGGTCTGGAAGCTGTTGTAGGCCGACGCGTCCAGGAGCGCGTATCGCTCGCCGCGCGCCTCGATGAGCAGCCTGTTCATGCCATAGGCCGAATACATATAGCGCTTCATGCTGCCCAGCGCATCGGCAGCCGCGTCGTCGCCCTTGCGCTCCAGCGTGTCATAGCACTGGATGGCCTGATTGATGTCCGTGCGGATGGATTTGGCGATATAGCCGTTCAGATCCTCCATGCGGCTGTTCAGGCGCATCAGCGCAACCAGCGCGATCGCGCCCGCGATAACGGCCAGCGCCAGCAGCGCGCTCAGCGCGACGATGACCTGCCGCCCGCGGGGATTGACCAGGCTGCGTTTCCTTTGTCGTTTTACGGTAACCATGCGTATCCCTCCGATATTGTCAAAGCGCAACGCGTTCATTGCTCCCTGCTGTATACGACGCTGAATTTTGAAAATCCTCTTTTTCTCATTTCGCGCCCATTTTATAGGGCAGTTTCCATAAATCATTCTATACGCTCCTGTATATATATGACGTGTCACAGAACATTACATCTCTCGCCGCCATATTGTCGTTTTTTCCACTTTTCAGCTGATCTTCGCCTGTTTTCAGGGATTGCAATTTTCAATCAGCCCGTATCGCGTTTGAAATTTGGGACAGCGCGCCACATTCGTCATCATCCTCTCATCGCTTTATCATCGTATTATCATGTATATTCCGGCGATTTGCGAAATATGCGAAACCTTCCCGGCAAATTTCTCGTCAAATTCAAAGGAATGATATGAAATACGACAAATCCTGCGGAGTGTGACTTTACGATGGACAACGCGCCCGAAACGACCGCAAAACGGCGGCCGCGCTTTCGATTTTTTCGCCTTTTTAGAGCGCTTCTCATCGCGCTCATCGTCTTTATGCTGGTTCTCGCGCCCTTCAAGCTGCCCGCCTGGTATGCCCGCGTCCGCTTCGGCGTGGCCACGCTCTACAGCAGCGCCGACGCGGACGGCGATCTCATCGACGACTACACCGACATCATGCTGGCCGCGCGCCGCTATATCCGCTCCCAGCCCGAATATGTCAGCGATTACTTTGCCGGCGGCTATCCGCCCGAGGGACAGGGCGTATGCGCGGACGTGATCTGGCGCGCGCTGAAGGAGGCCGGCTATGATTTCAAGGCCATGCTCGATCAGGATGTGGGCGCGCATCCGGAGGCCTACCCGCTGGCGAACGGCCTGCCCGATTCCAACATCGACTTCCGGCGCGTGGTCAATCTGCGTGTGTTTTTCGAGCGGCACTGCCTGGAGCTGACGACCGACGCGGACGACGTGGCCGCCTGGCAGCCGGGCGATTTCGTGATCTACGACGGCCACATCGCCGTGATTTCCGACCGGCGCAACGCGCAGGGCCAGCCCTACGTCATCCACCACACCGGCCACGGCGCATTCGAGGAGGACGCTCTGACGGCGCGGCGGATCCTCGCGCACTTCCGCTGGGCGCTGAATGAAGAATAACCGGTTGACAAACGCCCGCATTAACGCTACAATGTGAGCGATGAAACACGGCCATTTTGCGATCAACAAGGAGCAATGCGTCATGAGAGAAGAAGAGAAAATTTTTGCCGGCACGCTGTTCTGCCCCGGCGATCCCGATCTGAAGGCCATCAAGCTGCGCTCTCACAATCTGAGCCAGAAATTCAACAGCCTGCGCGAGGACGAGGCCGAGGAGCGCATGGCGCTGCTGCACGAAATCACCGGCGCGTTTGGCGCGGGCAGCTTCATGCAGGGCCCGATATTCTTCCATTACGGCCGCCACACCCGCATCGGCGCCAAGAACTTTTTCAACTATAACACCACCATACAGGACGACGCGCCGGTCACCATCGGCGAGGACAATAACTTCGGCCCCAATCTGACCATCGTCACGCCGGTTCACCCCATGCTGCCCGACGAGCGCTATCTCATGCTCAACGAAAAGGGCGAGGAAAAGCATATGTGCTACGCCAAACCGGTCAATATCGGCTCGCACTGCTGGTTCGGCGCCAATGTCACTGTCTGCCCGGGCGTGACCATCGGCGACAACTGTGTCATCGGCGCGGGCAGCGTGGTCACGCGCGATATTCCGCCCATGAGCTTCGCCGCGGGCGTGCCCTGCAAGGTTGTCCGTCCCATCACCGAGGCCGACAGCATGGTCAACAAGCCCGAAATTCTGGGCGACAACAGGGTCATCAAAAAATAAGGAGAAAAGCAGCATGATCGTTCGTCTGTCCGACTATATGCGCCTGTGCAAAAACGGCGACGCCACGCCGGCCGTCCTCGAGGCGCTGCTCCAGTGCCGCCGCGAAAAGAACTCCACGTTGCTCATCGACGCGGGGGAATACCATTTCTACCCCCAGCAGGCCATGGTGTGCGAATACTACATGTCCAACAACGACGGCGGTCGCAAGGCCATCGCCTTCCCGCTGATCGGCTTCGACGGACTGACCGTCGAGGGCGGCGGCGCGGATTTCATATTCCACGGCAGGATTTCGCCCTTCGTGATCGACGCGTGCAAAAACGTCACCGTGCGCAATCTCTCGATCGACTATCCGCGCCCGTTCTTCTCGCAGGCGCGCATACTGGCCTCGCAGGACGGCTACACCGATCTGCGCTTCGACAGGGACTATCCCTATCGCGTCGAGAACGGCAAGCTGGTGTTCTATGATCCCGAAAGCGGCTGGGACACCGCCGACATGATCAGCTATCTCGTCACCGAGTTCGACGCTGAACGCGGCATACCGCACAGGCTGGTCTATCTGCCCTACTGGGAGCATCCCGAACGCGCGGGCTTCCTGGGCGGCCTGGTGCGCAGCGTGCGCGCCGAGGCGCTGGAGGACGGCGTCGTCCGGCTCTACGGCGAGGACAAGCACCGCGTCGGCGCGTGGTGGGTGGCCACGCACGGCCATCGCGATCATCCCGGCTTTTTCATCCAGAACAGCCGCAACACCACGCTCGAGGACGTCACACTCTATCACTGCGCGGCCATGGGCGTCATCGGCCAGACCAGCGAGAACATTACGCTCAGGCGCGTCCGCACGGCGCTGCACAAGGGCCGTCTGGTGACTGTCAACGCCGACGCGACGCATTTCGTCCATTGCAGCGGCACGATCCTGCTCGAGGGCTGCTATCTGTGCAATATGCTCGACGACGCGGGCAACTTCCACGGCAACTATACCACGGTGGAGCGCCTGATCGACAGTCACACGTTCGTGGCGCGGCTGATGCACGGCCAGCAGCAGGGCGTTCAGATTTACCGGCCCGGCGACGTGATCGCGCTGGTCGATCGCGAGACGCTCGGCCGCGTGGGCGAAATCACCGTGAGCGACGCGCTGATGATCAACGAAAAGCTCATCCGCGTGACCGGCGAGGACGAACTTCCCGGCAACATCGCCGAGGGCATGGCGGTCGAAAACTTCACGCAGATGCCCGAGGTCATCATCCGCGGCTGCGAAGTGGGCTGGAACCGTCCGCGCGGCTTCCTCATCAGCACCTGCCGCCGCACGCTCATCGAGGATTGCACGTTCGCCAATATGCACCACGGCGTGCATCTGACCGGCGACGCGAACAGCTGGTTCGAGAGCGGCTGCGTACGCGATCTGACCATCCGCAACTGCCGCTTCCTGGGTTGCGGCTACACCGAGGGCGCGGCCGTCGTCATCGACCCGTCCATCAAAAAGCGCGAAAACAACTACTATCACGGCAATATCGTCATTGAGGACAACCTGTTCGAATCGGATTTCCCGCGCATCCTCAAGGCGATGAACGCTGAAAACATCACCGTGCGCCACAACCGCTGGCGGCACATTGAGCAGGATCTGCCCCACGAGCCGGTCGGCGAGAACGGCTTTGACGTCAGCTTCTGCCGCAATGTAGACATCGAGCAGCCCGAAACCGTCGAATAACCTCACCGCCGCGCCCGCGCATCCCGTCGGACGCGGCGTTTTCTAAAGCCAGAGCGCGTCTCAAGGCAAGAAGCCGGCAGATTCCCACCTCTTGGGGACGGTACATGGCTTTTCGGCGCCGCTGCGGCGCAATCTAAAAAATTTTCCAAGACGCGTTTCAGAAAGGCAGGCGGTGCGCATGAAAAAATGGTATTCCGAGGACTGGACATTCGAAATCGAGGTCGTCGGCTACACGCGCGGCAGCCGCGCCGAGGGCTATTGCCGAAACGGCGAGGAAATCGGCGACGTGTATCGCTGCGCCTACGGCTGTCCCGTCAATCAGGCGGGCGAAGGGCTATGCTCCAAGACCATGCTCCTGCTCTTTCCAATGCTCGAGGCCGTGCGCAGCGGCGGCAGACTCGAAAATCTGGGCGGAGAGAGCCGTCTCGTGCGGACGTTCACCTGCCCGGACGGCTGCGTGCGCTTCCGGCTGACAGCGCGGCCCAATCAACCCGCCGGCAAGACGGAATAGCGCGCACAGGGACGCGCACCGCGCTTTCCAGTGATCTGAATACAAAAATCAGGCGCGCCTTCCAATAGAAAAAGGCGCGCCTGCAATCGTATCGGAAAAGCTCAGAACAGCATACCGGCTGTCCAAGCCGCGCGGGGAGAGACTTTCACCGGCCATGCCCGCAGCGACTATTCAGCGGAACTGGATTGCAGGTTATCCGTCCCGACAGCGCAGCTCGAATCCTTCTCAAAGCGCTCTCTTTGGGTCGCCGTGAAAGGGCCATGCGCTATCGCAGCCGCCCATTGAACGAATAATTTTGCCAGGCTCTGTAAGGACATATCTCCTGCTGCCGCCCTCTAAAGAGCGCGCCGAAAAATTGTCAATCCCGCTCCCGGCCTCGCACATCCAGTATTCAGGGATCTGCGCTGTCTATTGAACCGTCAGACAAAATCAGGCGCGCTCTTCGCCATGAAGAACGCGCCTGTCCGTTTGATCATTGTGCGCTGTTTTGCAGCGTATCCGCGGTTTCCGTCCATTCGTCGTAGAGCGCTTCGAGCGTCTCCTGCGCCTCCTTGTGCGCGCGGGCGACGGAAGCGGCTTTGCCCGCGTCCTGATAGGTGGCGGGATCGGCCATGTCGCTCTCCAGCTGCGCGACGCGTTCCTCCGCCTGAGCGATCAGGCCCTCCAGCTCGCCGACGCGCGCCTTGAGCGCCTTGACCGATTCACGCTTGAGCCGCTCGACGCGCTTTTCCTTGTCGAGCTGCGTCTTTGTCTTGGACGGCGCGGCGATTTCCTCCTGTCCGGCCTCCAGAAGGCGCTTTTTCTCGAGATAATCGTCGTAATTGCCGAGATATTCTGTAATGCCGTCGCGGCTCATCTCCACGACGCGGTTGGCCACGCGGTTGATGAAATAGCGGTCGTGCGAAACGGTGAGCAGCGTGCCGCCGAAATCGTCCAGCGCGCCCTCGAGCACCTCGCGGGAATCCATGTCCAGATGGTTGGTCGGCTCGTCCAGCAGGAGCAGATTGTCCTTCTTGAGCATCAGCTTGGCCAGCGCCACGCGGCCGCGCTCGCCGCCGGAAAGCGTCTCGATCTTCTGGAACACGTCGTCGCCGGTAAAGAGGAACAGCGCCAGTACGCTGCGCACCTCGTCCGGCTCCATGCGCGGAAAGGCGTCCCACAGCTCGTCCATGACGGTCTTTGTCATGGTCAGGCCCGCCTGATGCTGGTCATAATAGCCGATATCGACGTTCGCGCCATAGATCACCTCGCCGGTGTCGGCGGGGATTTCGTGCATGATAATGCGCAAAAGCGTCGTCTTGCCCACGCCGTTGGGGCCAATGACGGCCACGCGGTCGCCCGCGCGCAGATGCAGGCTGAAATGCCGGAACAGCACGCGCCCGTCGAAGGATTTCGACAGATCCTGCACCATCAGCACGTCGTCGCCGGTGCGGCGCTTCGCCTCGAAGGAAAAGCGCACCTTCGCCTCGTCGATCGGCCGCTCAATGCGCTCGATTTTTTCCAGGCGCTTTTCGCGGCTCTCGGCGGCCTTGATGCTCTTTTCGCGGTTGTACATACGATAGCGGTCTATGATGGCCTGCTGACGCGCGATTTCCTTCTGCTGCATGGCGTATTCCTTGAGCTGGCGCTCGAGGTTCATGCGGCGCTGAATCATAAACGCGTCGTAATTGCCGTTATACTGCGTCAGATGCGTCATGGACAGCTCGGCCATGACGTCGCACACGGCGTTGAGGAAATAGCGGTCATGCGATATGACGATGACCGTGCCCTTGTATTTCCTCAGCGTGTCCTCCAGCCACTGCGTCGCTTCCAGATCGAGATGGTTGGTCGGCTCATCCAGCATGAGCAGCTCGGGCTGCATGAGCAGTATCCGCGCCAGACACAGCCGCGTCTTTTCACCGCCGGAGAGCAGACGCGCGGGCTGCTCGCGCCGCTCCTTTGAAAAGCCCAGCCCGGCCAGCACGCCCTGTATGCGGCTGGGCCACTCGTAGCCGCCCGCCTGCTCGAAGCGATCGGTCAGGCGGGTGTATTCGCTGCTCAGGCTCTCGAGCAGAGCGGCGTTTTCGTGGTTCTCCGCCATCTGCCGCTCGAGATCGCGCAGCTTTTCCTCCATCCGCCGCAGCGGCTCGAACACGCGCGAAAGCTCCTCCACCACGGTCAGCTCGGAGGTGATGTCGGCCTGCTGAGTGAGCAGCCCCACCCGCGTGCCGCGCAGCAGACTCACCGTGCCGCTGTCGGGCGCCATATCGCCGGTAATGATCTTCATCAGCGTCGATTTGCCGCTGCCGTTCACGCCCACCAGGCCGAGCCGCTGCCCCTCCTTGAGCGTGAGATTAATATCCTTCAATATGACGTTCAGGCCAAACGCCTTGCAAACGTCCTGCAATGTCAAAAGCACCATTTTCGTTTACGCTCCCGGGAATTATAGATATATTGATCATACCATATCCGGGGCGCAATTTCAAGCGTGCGAATGAAAACTCATTCCTCCGCGCGCAATTCGACGATCCGCCCGCAGTCCTTCGCCGGAAACGCGTCGTGCGAAATCACGACGAGCGTGCGGTCGGCAAAGGTCGAGAGAATCTCGCGCCAGAAGTCCTCCTTCGCGCCGCGGTCAATGAAGTTGAACGGCTCGTCGAATATCACAACCTCCGCCTTCGAGGCCAGCGCGCGGCAGAGCTGGAGCCGCTTCCTCTGCCCGTTCGAGAGATTGCCGCCGCCCTTCTCAATCGGCTTGTCGATGCCCGCGCGGCGCAGCGTCTCCTCGTCCGCGCCGCTCCAGAGATTGTCCCGCGCCGTGCCCGATATGATAAACGGCTCGGAGGGCACCAGCAGCACCTTCTCGCGCAGCGCGGCCGGATCGATCGCCTGAATGTCCTCGCCGTTATAGCAAACAGCGCCCTTTTCCGGCTCGAGCAGACCGGCCAGCAATCGCGCCAGCGTCGATTTTCCGCTGCCGTTTTCGCCGGTGATCAGCACGCGCTCGCCCCGACGGATCTCCAGCGAGAAGCCGCCCAGCACGCGCTTTTCACCATAGGCAAAGCTCAGATTTTCGCACGAGAGCGTCTTAAGCGGCGTCAGCGCCTTCACGGGACGCTCGGCGGGCGCGCTCTGCTCGTGCAGCTCGGCAAGGCGGTTCAGCGACACCTGCTTGACGCGGTATTCCTTAAAGAACTCCATGAACCCCTCAACGCTGTTCCAGAGCGTTGAAAAATACAGCGAGAACGTCATGATCATGCCGACGCTCATGTGCCCCGTCAGCGCGCGCCAGCCGCCGATGCAGTAGATCGCCGTATCCGCGATGTTCATCAGCCCCGTCACCGAGAGGATGTCATAGGTCGTGTCGCACAGCGCAAAGCGCTTCTTGGCGCGCAGCCATTTCGCGACGGCGCTCTCAAAGCGCTGCATGAAATGCGCCTCGGCGTTGGTCGCGCGGATGCTCTCGCCGCCGGCATAGCATTCGTCCAGCCGGTCGTTGAGGTTCTCCTGCTCCTCGATGACCGCCTCCTGAGCCTGCTCGAGCCGCGGCAGCTGAAGCTTTGAAAAGATCACGAACAGCGGCAGCACGGAGAGCACCACCAGCGTCAGCACCCAGTCGCAGCGGAAGAGATATCCTCCTTTGCCGTCGGTCGTACGCGGATTGCTCTCTGCTTTCAATTTTACATTTTTTTGCATACAAGTCAATTCTCATTTAACATCAAAATCGTGACGTCCTTTCGGAAGAAAAGTCCAACAAATATCCCCGCGCCGGCAGGAAATCCGCCGCGGCCCAAGAATTATTATGAATGTGTCTCAGAAAGGGATGGCCGGCCGCGCTTTTCCGGTCGGAGAAT
>SFOF01000326.1 GCA_004552515.1 Clostridiales bacterium | reverse complement strand
GACTTCCTGAAATAGCATGAGAAAAACCGCCAGACGCCGCTCATCAGGGGAGCGTATTTGGCGGTTTTTTTGCCCGCATCGCTGGGCCGCCTGCAACAGCGCGGAAACGTCCTCTTTCAAGAAGACGCTTCCGCGCTGTTATTATACGCTTTTACGCTTTAACGACCGCTCTGCTGCCTTTGGGCAGATCGAACGTCAGGCAGCCGTCCTCATGGCGCGCCTCGACGCGCTGTCCGTCGATCGTCACGGCGCACGCGCTGTCCATGCGGTCGCAGCGCAGACGCACCAGGCCGCCATGGCGCGCCGTCAGCGCGATTTCCTCCACGCGGCCGTCCGTCCAGCGCGCATCGATCACCACGTTGCCGCGCGCGACCAGTCCCTCAAAGCGGCCGCTCGCCCATTCGTCCGGCAGCGCGGGCAGCACGTCAATGAAGCCCGCCTGGCTTTGCAGCAGCATCTCGCACACGCCGGAGACGCCGCCCAGGTTTCCGTCGATCTGGAACGGCGGATGCGCGTCCCACAGATTCGGGAACGTGCCCTTCGAGAGCAGCGTGCGATAGAGCTTATGCGCACGGTTGCCGTCCATGACGCGCGCCCACGCGTTGAGCCGGTGCGCCATCGCCCAGCCGGTCGATTTGTCGCCGCGCAGATTGAGCGTCGTGCGCGCCGCCTGCATCCATTCGGGCGTGCTGCGGTTGATGACCGAGCCGGGATACAGGCCGCACAGATGCGAAATATGCCTGTGCTCCCATTCGCCGATTTCGCCGTACGCGCTTTCCTCGCGGTATTCCTTGACCTGCCCGGACGCGCCCACCTGCACGGGATCGAGATGATCGATCTGCGCCTTCGCCGTCTCAATCACTTGATCGCTCTCGCCCAGCAGCGCGGCGGCCCTGATGAGATCGTGCTGATTTTCCCAGATCAGCTGCTGATCGAACGCGCAGCCGGTCGTATGGTAATAGACGCCGCCCGCCACATAGCGCCCCTCGATCATCTGCTCAGGCGAAGCGGAATACTTGGCCAGATATGCGCCGTCCCGCTCCACGAGCGTCTTTTCGAGGAAAAGCCCCATATCGTGCAGTATGGGATAGGTCACATCCCGCAGCACGCGCTCATCCTGCGTAAAGGCGTAATACTCCCAGAACAGAATCGAGGTAAACGCGCCCATGCCCGGGCCGCTGTGGCCAATGCCCCACGCGCCCGTCTCGGGATCGCGCCGCAGATCGACATTTATGCTGTACGGCCGCCCCGCCGTGCCGATCATCCAGCCGTTCGTGCCCGGCGCGGTGTAGTTTTCCGGCATCAATTCGCGGATGTAGAAATCAGCGCCGCTGCGCGCTTCGTCCATGTAGGCGCGCGCGTAATCGGCATAGGCCGTAAACGTCTCGGCCAGATTGGCGGGGAACGACGGCCAGTAATTCATCTGAACGTTGATGTTGTGCCAGTAGCCCGCGCCCCACGGCGACTGATCATAGCAGTTCCACACGCCCTGCAAATTGGCCGGCAGCGTGCCCGGACGCGACGAGCTGATCAGCAGATGCCGCCCAAACTGGAAATACACCATTTCAAGATAGCCCAGCTTTTCGCCTGCGGCATAGCGAGCAAGCAGCTCGTCGGTGGGCAGCTCATAGCCGGCGGCGGAAATTTCGAACGTCACGCGCCCCATGAGCGAGCGATAGTCGGCCTTATGCCGCTCGAGCAGCGCGTCATAGCCACGCGCGCAGGCCTCGTCCAGCAGGCGGCACACTCTCTCGTGCGGATGCGGATAGGGCGCGAGCTTCTTTTTCGGATCGTGCTCGGTAAACACGCGGCTCTCCAGACGGTAGTTTGTACCGATGGCCGCGACAATCACAGCGCTGTCGGCGTTTTCGAGACGCAGACCGCCGTCGGTTTCCGTCAGCGCGCCGCCCTCGTGCAGGATCCGGAAGCGTCCCTCAAACTTGATGCCGTAATAGGTCATCTCGCCGGTCATGACGGCGGTATCGCCCTCAACGTGAACCTCGCCGCGCTTGGAATAGCCCGCCTCGCTCTCCTTGAGGAACGGAATCACCGGCCGCAGCGTGAACGAAATCCTCCCCTTCTCGGACGCTTCATGCCGCACGACCAGCACGCGGTCGGGATAGCTGGCGAATATGTCGCGCCGATAGGTTACGCCGCTCTCGTCGTAAAACACGCGCGCCACGCCCTCGTCCAGATCCAGCTCGCGCCGGTAATTGGAGATGTTTTCATGGCCGCAGCCGATCATCAGCTCGCAGAAATTGTTCAGCCCGCCGCCCTCTCCGGGATTGCACAGGCTGTTCTCGGTGATTTGCAGGCGCTCCGTGCCCGTGCGGCCGAATACATTCACGCCCATATAGCCGTTGCCAATGGGCAGCGACCATTTTTCCCAGCCGTCCATGGGATCGTCGTTCCTATGCGACGGCGTGAAATCATTGATCTCGGGCGCGCTCTTCGTATACCAGAGTCTCATGGGAATATTCGCCATGGCTTGATCCTCCCCGCTTGTTGACTGTCCGCACAGATTTTAACATACATTGCGCGCGATGGCAAGCAAAATTTTTTCTGTGGTTGACAAGCCGACTGAAAACTGCTTATAATGAAACGATGGGGTTTTTAAGCCTGCCCCGCAAAGGAGGTCTTTTACAATATGTTCCTGACGCTGAATGGCAAAAACATCTCTTTTAA
>SFOF01000325.1 GCA_004552515.1 Clostridiales bacterium | reverse complement strand
CCCGCGGATCAGGCCGTGCATCTCGCCGGAATCCTCGTTGCGGAACAGCGTGCTGGTTTCGGTCAGGCGCATGGGCAGATCGCGGTAGGAACGGCTGCGGTTCAGATACACCTGATACTGGAAGGGGCAGGTCATCGGGCGCAGGGCGAAGCACTCCTTCGTCTCGTCATGCGGATCGCCCAGCACGAACATGCCGTCCAGATAGTGATCCCAGTGGCCGGAGATCTTGTACAGTTCGCGCTTGGCCATATAGGGGGTCTTGGTGAGCAGACATCCCTTTTCCTGCTCCACATCCTCAACCCAGCGCTGAAGCAGCTGCACGACGCGCGCGCCCTTGGGCAGCAGGATCGGCAGGCCCTGGCCGATGCAGTCAACGGTGGTGAAATACTCCAGCTCGCGGCCCAGCTTGTTATGATCGCGCTTGACGGCCTCCTCCTGCTGCTTGAGATAAGCGTCCAGCGCCTCCTTCGAGAAGAACGCCGTGCCGTAGATGCGCTGGAGCATCTTGTTCTTTTCATTGCCGCGCCAGTACGCGCCGGCCACCTGCGTCAGCTTGAACGCCTTCACCTTGCCGGTGGAGGGCAGATGCGGGCCGGCGCACAGGTCGGTAAAGTCGCCCTGCTTATAGAAGGAAATGACCGCGTCCTCGGGCAGATCACGGATCAGCTCCACCTTGTAAGGCTCGCCCTTTTCCTCCATGAACCTGATCGCCTCTTCGCGCGGCAGCTCAAAGCGCTCAAGCCGCTCGTTCTTCTTGACGATGTGGCTCATTTCCTTTTCGATTTCCTTCAGGATCTCGGGCGTAAAGGGCTGATCCACGTCAAAATCATAGTAAAAACCGTTGTCAATCGCCGGGCCGATGGCCAGCTTGGCCTCGGGGATGATCTTCTTGACGGCCTGAGCCAGCACATGGCTGGCGGTGTGGCGCAGCACGCGCGCGCCGTCGGGATCGTCAAACGTGAGGATCTCCAGATCGTGATCGCCGCTGATCGGCGTGACCAGAGAGATCACCTCGCCGTCCAGACGCGCGGCCAGCGCCGCCTTCTTCAGCTCCTGAGAAATTTCGCCCGCGACGTCCAGCGCGTTCATGCCGTCGGCAAACTCGCGCTTTTCGCCCTTCAGATTGAGAATCATAGACCGTTCCTCCTTATGTCGTTTCGCCGGATGCGGACGCCGGTTTCGCATCGGCCCATCGTTTTCCAAAATAGCAAAAAGCCCGTCCCAGTGCAGGGACGAGCTGTTAACCCGTGGTTCCACCCTTGCTGACAAACCGCGCTGCGATCCGTCCTCACGGCAGGCGATAACGAGCCAAACCGAACCCGGTCGAAAGCTGGTGCTCACAGACTCCTGAACGAACGCGCTTTCAGCCGGCGGCGCGCTCTCTCTGAGAACGGTGCATCTGCGATTGGTCTTTGTCATTCCGGATTGAATTAACTGGAGTATAGCGCCGCAAGCGCCGTTTGTCAAGGGCTTTTGACGCGTTTTCCGTCATTTTACATTGCACGGCGCGCTTTACCAGTCGGCGAGGCGGCGCTTGTCCTCGGCAATCCAGTCGTTGATCTCGCGCTCCACGATGTCCGCGGCCAACAGCGTGCCGTTTTCGTATTTCATGCGCTCGCCGATTTCGCTCACCGCGACGTTGAAGCGCGGCGTGTGCGTCAGCTTGATCAGCGCATCGGCCAGCTTTTCGACGGTCAGATTCTCGCGCTTGATCGGCTTGGGGCCTATGCCCAGATCGTATATGCGCTGTCCCCAGAAGGGCTGATCGCCGCCGAAGGGCACAACCAGCGTGGGCTTGCAGGCCAATACGCCCGCCGCCGTCGTGCCCGCGCCGCCGTGATGCACCACGGCCGAGACGCGGCTGAACAGCCAGTCGTGCGG
Organism: Clostridiales bacterium; assembly: GCA_004552515.1. GTDB lineage: Bacteria > Bacillota > Clostridia > Christensenellales > Aristaeellaceae > Firm-10. Next base: position 808 of record SFOF01000325.1, on the reverse strand, counting down.
GATGTAGTCGGCCACATAGACATTGGGATTGCTCAGCGCCGCGTCCAGCGCGCCGCCGCCCCAGCCGCGCCCGATGATGGCGCGCACGCCCGAGGCCGCGACCGCCTTGAGCACGATGTCCAGCGTCTGCCCCATGTCGCTGGACACCATAGAGCCGAAGCCGATATACACCGGCTTTTCGCCCTCCTCGAGGAAGCGCACGAGCGACGGCTCCGGCTCATATTCGCACGGCTCGGGATCGGTCCAGAAGCCGGTCATGTGGATGTGCTCGTCCCATTCCGGCGCGCGCGGCACCAGCAGCGGGCTGATGGCGTACAGTACGGGGATCTTGTGGCCGTTGATGTAGTAATCCGGGCTCATCGAGATCTTTTTGGACTTCATGCCCTCCTCGCTGCGCCAGTCGGACAGATAATGCCATTCGAGCGTATTGATGAGCGCATAGCCCATCTTGTAGCTCACCTTGTTCCACGCCTTGCCCATCTTGAGCCCCGGCGCGGTGGTGATCGGGAACATATCGTTATAGTCCATCAGGAAATAGTGCGTCTGGATGCAGGGGATGTTGTGCTTTTCGGCGATGGAATAGACCACAGAGCCGAAGAACGTGCAGATGATCGCCTCCGCGTCCTTGCAGCCCTCCTCCAGCGTGTGGAGGAACTGCGGCAGATCGTCCAGCAGCGCGTTCTTAAACTTGGGCAGGAACGTGAAGCCATTCGTGCCGGGGGTCATGACCGCCATAAAAATGTCCTTGACGCTGCCGGCCAGCGGCGCGAAATTCAGTCCGGCCTCCGTGACCATTTTTTCCGTCATA
>SFOF01000324.1 GCA_004552515.1 Clostridiales bacterium | reverse complement strand
CCTCAGTCTTTCGACTGAGGATTTTTGGTGGTCGCAACAGGACTCGAACCTGTGACCCCATCGATGTGAACGATGTGCTCTACCAACTGAGCCATGCGACCTTATCTATCCATCCGACTTTCCGGAAAAGGTACCAGTAGGTACTACCAACTGAGCCATGCGACCATATTCTCTTCCGGCTGACGTTCCGCCGTCAACAATTGATATAATATCACATGCCGCCCATTTTGTCAATAGGGAAATTTCAAAAAATTTCATTTTCTTGAAATTTCCCTTCGAAAACAGCGCGCGCGCCGAACCGGCGCTACAATGCGCTGCGGCCTTTGCGATGCCCTCGCGGCGTCATGGGCGCTCCCGCCGCCGGGGCTTTCGCGAACAGCCGGTCAGGGCGCCCGATCGTTCCGCATCAGCCCTCGCTTCCATTGCCGTTCCGTCCCCAACGCCGCACGCGCCGGTAATAGACGGGAATCAGCAGCGCGACCGCGCCCAGCCAGGCCAGCGGCGAGGCCAGGCAGACGCCCGCGTAGCCCATGACGCGCGCCAGCCCCGCCGTGCCGCACAGCCGCATGACCAGCTCGATCATGCACGCGGCGAAGGGGGAGCGGCTGTCATCCATGCTCTGCTCGGTCGAGCGATAGACCAGCAGCAGTCCCAGCAGCGGATAAAACGGCGCGACGGCCGTAAAATAGCCGGTGGCGTAGGCGATGATTTCATCGGTCGGGTTGTCGATGAACAGCGAAACCACCTGGCGGCGGCAGAGCAGCATCAGCGCGGCCATCAGTACGTTGGCGCACTCGATCTGAACGAGCGCGGCCCGCACGCCGCTGCGAATGCGCCCATACGCCCGCGCGCCGTAATTCTGCGCCGCATAGTTCGCGATGGCGACGCCGAACGCGCCGTTGATCAGCACGGAAAACTGATCGACCTTGGTCGCCGCCGTGTAGCCGGCAATGGCCGCGGCCCCCAGCGCGTTGACCGCCGCCTGCATGGCCAGCTGCCCGATGCACATCACCGACATCTGAAAGCCCATCGGGAAGCCGACGCGCAGGTGCGCTGCAATCTCCGGCAAGCGCTGCGACTTTTCGATGCGCCCGCCGCGCAGCACGTCGTAGCGCCGAACGCCAACCAGCGTCGAAAGCACGGCGGCGATCAGCTGGCTCAGCACGGTCGCCCAGGCCGCGCCCGCCACGCCCCCGTCCAGCGGGCCGATGAACAGCACGTCCAGCGCAATGTTGCCCAGCGAGGAAACGACGAGGAAAATCAGCGGCGTGCGGCTGTCGCCCAGCGCGCGCAGAAGGTTGGAAATCGTGTTGTAGAAAAACGTTGCGCCCGTTCCGGCAAGTATAATGAAGAGATAGGCGTAGGCATCCCGCTCAATGCCGGCGGGCGTGCGCATCCAGCCCAGGATGGGATGGGCGAGCAGACAGCCGGCGACGGTCAGCACGACGCTGAAGAGCGCGGTCAGCAGCCATGAAACCGCCGCGCTGCGCCGCATGGCCGCCTCGTCGTCCGCGCCGAAGCGCTGGCCCAGACAGATGCCGAAGCCGCCGCTCACGCCCTGTATGAAGCACAGCGCCAGATAGACCACGATGCTCGTCGAGCCGACCGCCGCCAGCGCGTCCGCGCCCAGCATCCGGCCGACGATGATCGAATCGGCCAGCGTGTAGAACAGCTGGAACAGATTGCCGCCGATCACCGGCAGCGCAAAGCGCAGCAGCACGGAGAACGGCCTGCCCTGCGTGAGATCCTTTATCATGGTAAAAAATCACCTTTCCTTTGTCCGCATATTGACGGATGCGCTTTTCGTGCGGTATGATGGAGCCATAAAGCGAGGGGAGGGGATCGCCATCGCCCGCGAAATTCAGGTTGACGCGCAGGCGCATGAATTGTCGCCGCACGGCACGCTCGTCGATCCGCTGGAAATCAATCATGATGATCTGAGCGCGTTTGCGCAGGGGGCTGTCCGCTGCCACTGGCACGAGGAGCTGGAGCTGTCCGTCGTGCGGGAGGGACGGGCGCGCTATACGCTCGGCTCGGGCGTTTACGAGCTTTCGGCAGGGCAGGGGCTGCTCATCAACGCCAACGTGCCCCATTCCTTTGCGCCGGTTGGCGGGAACGCCGTGCTGCTGACGCTCATTCTGCATCCGTCGTTCCTCTATGGCCTGCCCGGCAGCGAGATCGAGCGCGGGCTGATGCGGCCGTTCCTGAACGCGCGCCGCCTGCCGGTCGTCATGCTGGAGGCGGGCGAGGTTCAGGCCGTGCGCGAAATCGACGCGCTGTTTGAAAGGAAGCCGTTCGCCTGGGCGCTTCGGTGCAAGGCGGCGCTGTGCGAATTGTTCTGCACGCTGCTCGTCCGCTGCGAAGGCGAGCTGAACGGGCAGAGCGCCTTTTCGGACGACGCGCTCGAGCGATTGCAGCACATGACCGGCTATCTGAGCGCGCATTACGACGAGCCGCTCGATCTGACGCGCCTCTCGCAGTTGGCCTGCCTTTCGCGCGAGGGCTGCTGCCGCTTCTTCAGGCGCATGACCGGCCAGACGCTGTCGCAATATCTCGAGAACGACCGCATCGCCCGCGCGGCGGCGCTTTTGCAGGAGCGGGGCGCAAGCGTGACGGGCGTGGCGCTGCAATGCGGCTACAGCAACGCCGGGCGCTTTTCGGCGGCGTTTGCGCGGCGTATGGGCTGCGCGCCCA
>SFOF01000323.1 GCA_004552515.1 Clostridiales bacterium | reverse complement strand
AGTGCGCTTCCCAGGTGCACCGTCTTCAGCCGCTTGCAGCCTTGGAAGGTGCCGGTGGGCAGTGACTGCAGGCTCTCGGGCAGTTCCACTTCCTCCACCTGGCTGTGGCTGAATGCTCCTTGGCCTATCTCTTGCAGCGTGGCGGGCAGTGTGAAATGGCTGATGTTGCACTGGCGGAAGGCGTAGTCGCCTATGCTGGTGACTGTGGAGGGCAGCACATATTCGCCGCTCTTCAGGTCTTTGGCGCGGCGGCCGTCGTCGAACTGCCAGTCCTTATCCAGCAGAATATCGCCGCGATAGCCCTCGGGGACGGTCAGCGTCAGGCGGATCAGCGCGCCCTCGCGCTTCCACGCGGAGACGATCTCGCCGTGAACGCCCCTGTGCCGCCCCTCGGCATGGCTGAGATCGGCGATGAAGTGCGGATGGATGCGGATTTCGGCGGGATCGACGCAGCAGGGGTTGACCTGTATGCCCGCGATGCACTCGATCATGAAGGCGCTTATGTCGCCCCACATGTGGTGGTTGAGCGAGGCCGGCGCTTCGTCGTCGTCCAGATCCTCCCACAGGCTGGTCGCGCCCTTCTTGATCCAGTTGCCATAGGAGGGATTGCGCGGCGTGACGATCATGCGGTAGGCCAGATCGGCATGGCCGGACTGCGCCAGCAGCCGGAACAGCACGCGTCCGGCCAGCATCCCCACGTCCATCAGCTCGTCGTTGTCCTCGATCATCTCGAGCAATACCTGCATGGCGGCGCTCTTCTCGGCCGGATCGAAGAGATCGTAGAAGATCGCCATGGCCTGACTGGCCTGGCAGCAGCCGTAGGCCGTCATGGTGTTCGGATCGATGAGGTATTTGCGGGCGGCGGCGCGGAGCGCGTCGTAAACCGCCTGCGCGTACATCCGCTCCGGCTCCAGATCTGCGGCGGCGAACATCATGGCCGATTTGCGGCTTATGTCCATGCACTCGATGGTGTCGGTGAGCACCAGCGGCGCCTTGGGATGGTTCGAGTGCGCCGTGTGCACCCAGTCGCCCAGCCCGATGTGGATCAGGCCGCGCTCGTCGCGGCGGGTCATGATGTATGTGAGATAGCGCATCAGCGCGGCGGCGTTCTCACGGATGATCGCTGTGTCGCCGCGGTAGCGCCAGATGAAGAAGGGCAGATTGGCCAGCACGCAGTCCCACGCCGGGCCGTTTCCCCACTCAAAGCCCCAGCCGGTCGTGGGCACGATGCCGGGAATGCGGCCGTCCTCCAGCTGAGCAGCGCGGATGTTGTTGAGCCACTCGCGATAGGAGTTTTCGGCGGTCAGGTTCATCAGCATCTGCTCGGCGGAGAGCGCCGCGTCGCCTGTCCAGCCATTCTTTTCGCGGTGCGGGCAGTCGGTGGGGAAGTAGTAGAAGTTGGCCAGATCGGAGACCAGCGTCGCCTGATAGAGTTTGTTGAGCACGTCGTCCGAGCAGGAGAAGCTGCCGATGACCTTCAGATCGGAGTTCATCACCTGATAGGTCAGCAGTTCGCTTGTGGCCTGAACGTCCTCCAGCCCCAGCACGAGGCAGTAGCGGAAGCCGTGATAGGTGAAGGAGGGAACGTAGATTTCCTCTCCGTCGCCCTTGCAGATGTAGATGTCGCGGTGATTGCGGCAGTGGGGCAGGAAGGTCATGCCGCGCAGGTCGAGATCGCCGTTCTCGTCCAGCGCTTCGCCGAATTGCAGCACGATCTTCTGTCCGGCATGGCCGCGCACCTTCAGGCGGCACAGTCCGGCGGCGTTCACGCCGAAATCATACAGCCAGCCGCGCATGGCCGCTTCCGTCTCATCCGCGTAGGGCAGCACGGGCAGCGTCTTGCGGGTGTCCGGCAGCTTGCCGATGGCGGCGCGGCGGATGGAAACGGGCGCGAGCTCGTGCGTGGTCACGATGGGCTCGGCCTGGCACAGGCGGCATTCTCCGCGCGGCGTTTCGGCGGGAAGGGCGCTCGTCCAGCCGCTGTCGTCAAAGTCCGGCAGATTCCAGCCGGGGATTTCGCGGCGTGCGTCGTAATATTCGCCGGCGCGCAGATCGTCGTAATAGATGGGCGAGGGCGCGCAGCGGAAAGATTCGTCGGCCTCGAACACGGTCTTTTCGCCGTCCGCGCTCTCGGCCTCGTAGGCAAGCGCCACCTTGGGCGCGGAGCGGAAGCGCGCCAGTTGGAAATCCCAGATGTCGCCGCCGGGGCAGTTGAGCATGCCGTTGCCCAGCAGGATGGCAATCACGTTTCTGCCGGTCTTGAGCAGCGGCTTTACGTCGTAGCGATCGTAATAGAGGATGTCGTCGGGATTCGAGATGTAGGGCGCGAGCAGCCCCTTCGTAATGCGCGTGCCGTTGACATACAGCTCGTAGAAGCCCAGCCCGCAGATCGTCACGGATGCGGCGGTGGGCAGCGCGCCGATCTCGAAGGACTTGCGCAGATACGGCGCGGGCACCATCTTTTCGAACGTGGAGTAATCGCGCGTCGCGCTGACAAATTTCGTTGAAAACATTATATTCAACGCTCCTTTGCATTTGCTGCTGTAAATATAGCATATTTTACGCCCCGAAACAAGCTGAAATTCACGCGGCCGGCAAGTTCGCATCGGATGCGGACATAACGCGCCGGAAACAGGCAAAAAAGGCACTAAAAACAGACTAAAGTCGATTTACGACAAATGAAAACAGACCGAAGT
>SFOF01000322.1 GCA_004552515.1 Clostridiales bacterium | reverse complement strand
ACACCGCGATTTACAACGACACCATTCCGGACACGGTTGAGGCGACTCGCTCCGCCCGCATCATGCACATCGACATGGCGCTTGACTGGGACGCGACCTTCGTTCACTTCGGCGGCCAGCAGATGGCCGGCTCCAGCGTCTATGATTACAGCAAGACCGTGCCGCTCAAGGGCCGCTACGACGGTCTGTCCGACGGCGTGAATTTCTATCGTGACAAGAACCGCATCGCGCCCTACAACGTCGTGACCCGTCTCAAGCAGATCTACGACGGCCTGGATGAGAACAAGGCGACCACGCATACCCCGCTGATCTTCAGCGCCGACGCGTATACCGCCAAGGGCGACGACGTGAAGGTGTTCCGCATCGGCTACAGCCAGAGCCTGGGCTACTATCCGTCCTATGAGTACAACGCTTCCGAGGGCGTGTACTATCGCTACTACAACCGCGCCAGTCAGCTCGACGGCAACGGCGAGCAGTACACCTGCGCCAACGTCATCGTCATGCAGGCCGACTACAGCTGGTATGACGGTGCGCCCGAGCGCCCGATCGTGGCGCTGACCGGCAGCAACAAGTGCGATTACTTCATCGGCGGCAAGCACTTCACCGGCACCTGGACGCGCGACAGCGTGACCTCCAGCACCACCTACTATGACGCGGACGGCAACGTCGTCGTGTTCAAGCCCGGCAAGACCTTCATCCAGCTCATCAAGAAGGCCGAGGAGCTTGAAATCGCGCAGTAATCCGCCATACAGAACAGACGGGAGCGGCTCATTTCAGTCGCTTCCGTTTTGCGTGAAGGGAAGATGCTCATGCGTCAGCATACCGTGCCGGCGGGCGTGCCGGAAATCAGTCTCAAGAGCTATCTTACGCGCGCGTTTCCGGCCTGGCCTTCCTGGCTGATCCGCGAGACGCTCAAGAAGAAGGATGTGCGCGTCAACGGCGCGAAAAGCGGCGCGGAGGCCGTCGTCCGCGCGGGCGATACGCTCTCCATCTATGTGGACGATAGGTACTTTGAAGCGCCGCTTCAGATGATCTATGAGGACGACGACTGGCTCGTCGCCGACAAGCCCGCGGGCGTGCCGGTCGATTCGGACGGGCGCGGCGTGGGCGGCGATACCATGCTGGCGCGGCTGAAGGCGCATTGTCCCTCGGCGCGGCTGTGTCACCGGCTGGACACGGGCACGGGCGGCGTGCTGATCGCGGCCAAAAACGATCAGGCCGAGCAGGCGGCGTTCAGGGCCTTTGCCGCGCATGATCTCGTCAAGCTGTACCGCTGCATCGCCGTCGGACAGCCGCCGCGTGATGAAGCGCGGCTCACGGCGTATCTTTTGAAGGACGCGAGCGCGTCCAGCGTGCGCATACTGGAGCATCCCGCGCCCGGCGCTCTGTCGATCGAGACGCGCTACCGGCTCATTGAAGCGAGAGACGCTCTGTCGCTGCTCGAGGTGCGTCTGATGACCGGCCGCACGCATCAGATCCGCGCGCATCTGAGCTATGTCGGCCTGCCGCTCTTAGGCGATGACAAGTACGGCGATCGCGAGGAGAACCGGCGATGGCACGTCTCGCAGCCGCAGCTGTGGTGCGTGAGGATTTCACTGCTGGGGCATACGTTTGAGAGCCGGCCGCGCTTTTCCTGCCGTGCGTTTGAATGACGGGCGGCAGAGGACGGCGATCGACGTTTGTCGGGATACAAGCCTGAGAGGGCTTGAAATTTCAACGCTCTTTTCTCCGGCTCTCGAGTCCCCCTGATTGAGCGCCACTATACGCGAAGCCTTTTGCCGTGAAGCCGGAGCGGGACTCCTTAGCGGCGGTTGGAGGCAAGGAACTCAAACGCCGCGCATTTACGAAAAGTCTGCGGGGGCTTGCGGCCCGTTCAAAAAGCACTCCTGCGCGCCTTTTGAAAATCACCTGAGCGGCAGTCAAATTCGGGAAACTCGTGTTCGCTGGAAATCGGCTTGAAGCGGCTGCGTTCAGGCTGAACTTCGACTGGGCTTTCGCGGCGCGCGATGTCTAAAGCGCACTCCTTCCGTCATAGGATCTTGAGGACGGGAGGAGGTTTTTTCATGCTCAGAAATGACTATCGCCGCGTGCTGATCATGCTGCGCAGCCTGAGGGCGGGAATTGCGGGTTACGTCCGGCTGGAGCGGCGCACGCTGATCGGCACGATGCAGTTCACCGTGACTGGCGCGCGAGAGGACGAATTGCTCTATGCGCTCCTGCTCTATCAGGTCAACGGGCTGTGGTACGCGCAGCCGATCGGCCAGCTCGGCCCGGCGCGTTACGGCCAGTCGGGGCTGGTGTATCGCTTTGATCCGCGCTCGATCGAGGGGCGTGCGCTGGAGGATTATACGCTGGTCGCGGTGGCGTCACTGGAAGACGGCGTGTGCGATCTGGTGCTGGCCGGTTTTCTCAATGGCTCGCGGGAGGTCGATTGGCCGCAGGTGCGTCAGGCCGTGTGCCAGAGCTTTGCCACGAGCGGCACATCCGACCGGCCGCTGGTCGATCAGGGTGCGCCCATTCCGCCGATCTGTACGCCGGACTGCTGTCAGATCTGCCCGGACGGCGGCGCGGTGTCGCTGCCGCTGACTCCCGATCGCCCGGTGGTGGACGGCGGCGCGGTGTCGCTGCCGCTGACTCCCGATCGCCCGGCGGTGGACGGCGGTGCGGTGTCGCTGCCGCTGACTCCCGATCGCCCG
>SFOF01000321.1 GCA_004552515.1 Clostridiales bacterium | reverse complement strand
CATGAGCCTGACGCGCTGGCTGGGCATGGCGCGCTTTATCCGCAATCAGATCGTCATCATCCGCGACCGCGATTACAATCTGGCCTCCCGGTGCTTGGGCGTGGGCAGCGTGCGCATCATGATCAAGAACCTGCTGCCCTATCTGGTGTCGGTCATCATGCTGCGCATGGCGCTGGCCATCCCCGGCGCGATCGGCAGCGAGGTGTTCATCACCTACATCGGCCTGGGTCTGTCGGTCGATACGCCCTCTCTGGGCAACCTGATCAACGAGGGCCGCAAGCTGATCACCTCGGCGAGCCTGCGCTATCAGCTGATCTTCCCGGCGGTCGTCCTGTCGGTCATCACCATTTCGTTCTATATCATCGGCAATGCCTTCGCGGACGCGGCCGATCCGAAAAATCATCTGTAAGGAGGAGAAACAATCATGGACACGCCGATTCTTTCCGTTCGCGGCCTGAACGTGATGTTCAACCTCCGCGGCAAAAAGCTGCACGCCATCCGCGACGTCGATCTGGACGTCTACAAGGGCGAAAGCCTGGCCATCGTGGGCGAGTCCGGCTCCGGCAAATCGGTCTTTGTCAAGACGTTCATGGGGCTTCTCGACGCGAACGGCTGGATTGAGAGCGGCCAGATCATCTATAACGGCGAGGATCTGGCGCAGTACAAAACCGAGAGCCAGTGGCTCAAGGTGCGCGGCAAGGAAATTGCCATGGTGCTTCAGGATCCCATGACCAGCCTCAACCCGCTCAAGACCGTGGGCGCGCAGATCCTGGAGGCCATCGAGCTGCACAGACCCCTGCGCGGCGCGGCGGCGCATAAGGAAATGATCCAGCTGCTCACCGACGTGGGCATCAGCGATCCCGAGCGGCGCGCAAAGCAGTATCCGCACGAGTTTTCCGGCGGTATGCGCCAGCGCGTGGTCATCGCCATCGCCGTGGCCTGCCGCCCCAAGCTGCTGATCTGCGACGAGCCGACCACCGCGCTGGACGTGACCATTCAGGCGCAGATACTGAAGCTCATCCGCTCGCTCAAGACCAAATACGATCTGACCACCGTCTATATCACGCACGATCTGGGCGTTGTGGCCAACGTGGCCGACCGCATCGCCGTCATGTACGCGGGCGACATCGTCGAGCTGGGCACCTGCGAGGAGGTCTTTTACGACCCGAAGCACCCCTACACATGGGCGCTGCTTTCGTCGCTGCCGCAGCTGGGCGTGCGCGGCGAGGAGCTTTACTCCATTCACGGCACGCCGCCCAACCTGTTCACCGAGATGAAGGGCGACGCCTTCGCGCCCCGCAATCCGCGCGCGCTGAAGATCGATTTCGTCAAGCGGCCGCCCTATTTCGAGGTCAGCCCGACGCATAAAGCCAAAACGTGGCTGCTCGACCCCCGCGCGCCGAAGATCGACCCGCCTGAGGCCGTGCAGAAGCTGGCCAGGGAAGGAGTGAGCGGCTTTGGAGACTAAGGAAAACCGCGAGGTCATACTGTCCGTCCGGCATATGGACGTGTGCTTCGGGAAGCGCCGCAATCGCTTCAAGGCCGTTGACGACGTGAGCTTCGACATCTACAAGGGCGAGACGTTCGGCGTTGTGGGCGAGTCCGGCTCGGGCAAGACCACGATCGGCCGCGCCATCATCCGCATCCATCCCACCTCGGCGGGCGAGGTGCTCTATCACGGCGAGAAAATCAACGGCCGCATCTCGAAGGAGCTTGACCGCAAGGTCACGCGCGGCATCCAGATGATTTTTCAGGATCCCATGGCCTCGCTCAATGAGCGCGCCAAGGTCGATTACATCGTTTCCGAGGGTCTGTACGGCGGCGATGTGAAATACACCCGCGCCGAGCGCGAGGAAAAGGTCAGCCAGGCGCTGCGCGACGTGGGCCTGCTGCCCGAGTTTGCCAGCCGCTTCCCGCATGAGTTTTCCGGCGGTCAGCGCCAGCGCATCGGCATCGCCCGCGCGCTGGTCATGGAGCCGGAGTTCATCATCGCCGACGAGCCGATTTCCGCGCTGGACGTGTCCATCCGCGCGCAGGTGCTCAATCTCATGAGCCGCCTGCAAAAGGAGCGCGGCTTGACGTATCTGTTCATATCGCACGATCTGTCGGTCATGCGCTTCATCTGCGACCGCATCGCCGTGCTGCACAAGGGCGTTATGGTGGAACTGAGCGACTGCGAAAAGCTGTTTAAGCACCCGCTGCACCCCTACACGCGCGCGCTGCTCTCCGCCGTGCCCATGCCCGATCCGCGCCGCGAGAAGGAGAAGGAGATTCAAATCTACGATCCCTCGATGCACGATTATTCGGTGGATAAGCCGAAGTGGGTGGAGCTTGAAGAGGGGCATTTTGTGCGCGGCAACGAGCCGGAGCTGGCGAAATACCGCGAAATGCTCGCGCAATAAGCAAATACGCTCTTGCGCGGATTCATAAACGGACGTATAATTGAAGCAAACGCCCATGGGGCCGGCTGCCGATACGGGCGCGGACACGCTGGCGGGAAAAACCTTTGTACTGACCGGTACGCTGCCCACGCTCAAGCGGTCCGAGGCGGCCGCTCTGATCGAGAAGGCCGGCGGAAAGGTGAGCGGTTCGGTCTCGAAGAAGACCTCGTATGTGGTGGCGGGGGAAGAGGCCGGCAGTAAGCTGACCAAAGCCCAGTCGCTGGGGATTCCGGTGATTGATGAGGAATCACTGATG
>SFOF01000320.1 GCA_004552515.1 Clostridiales bacterium | reverse complement strand
CAGCAGCCAGCCCGCCGGATAGCCCATGCCCACGAACAGCGGATGCGTAATGAAGCGCGTGCCGATGAACAGATAAATCTGCCGGAAGATCACGAACGAGAATATGCAGATGAGCATGGGCTTGACCGAATCGCCCGCGCCCCGCAGCGCGCCGGAATAGATCTGCGTGAACGTATAGGGAATATAGAACGGCGACATATACACCACGAACATCCGCCCGTAATAGAGCACGTCCGCATCGCCGTTAAATATCCTCAAAAACGAATCGGCGAAAACCATCATCGGAATGACCAGCAGCGTCGTTGACACGAGCGAGAGCACCACCGACACGCGAACGCCGCGGCGCGCGCGCTCCGGCTTGCCCGCGCCCAGATTCTGCCCCACGAACGTCGTGACGGCCATGCCCAGGCTGAGCATCGGCAGCCATATGAACGCGTCCAGCTTGTTGTAGCTCGCCCAGCCCGCCATGCAGGCCGACTGGAACGCGTTGATGTACGCCTGCACGAACACGTTCGACAGCGATATAATCCCCGTCTGCACCGCCATGGGCAGGCCAATTTTGATCACCTGACCCAGCACGCTCTTCTTAATCGACAGCGCCCGCAGCTCCACGCGGTAGCTGCCCTTCTCGCGCCCCAGCACGACGAACGTCAGCACCGCCGAGATCGCCTGCGCGATGATCGTCGCCCAGGCCGCGCCCTCGATGCCCATGTGGAACACGCACACGAACAGCAGATCAAGCCCCAGATTGAGCAGCGCGGAGAAGATCAGGAAATACAGCGGCCGCGTCGAATCGCCCACGGCGCGCAGTATGCCCGAGCCGATGTTGTAGAACATCAGCCCCGCCACGCCCGCGAAATAGATGCGCAGATAGGCGGCCGCCTGCGGCTCGACGTCGGTGGGCGTGTCCATCCATTGAAGGATCGTGCCGGTCGCCGTCACGCCCAGGATCGTGCAGAACACGGCCAGTATGAGCGTCGCCACGACGGAGGTGTGTACGGTGTCGCGCACGCCCTGATCGTTGTGCGCGCCGAAATACTGGGAAATCACCACGCCGCTGCCCGTGCCCAGCCCGGTAAAAAAGCTGATGAGCGCGTTGATGATGTTGCCCGACGCACCGACCGCGGCCAGCGCCTCCTTGCCCACGAACCGTCCCACGACCACGCCGTCCACCGCGTTGTAAAGCTGCTGGAAGATCTGCCCCAGCAGCAGCGGCAGCGCAAACATAATGAGCAGCCGTTCAATGCTGCCCTGCGTCATATCCACACTGTTTCTGCTTTTCGCCATAAAGCGCCCCTCCGCCTTGCTGCAAATTTGTTCCATAGCCATTGTAACACAGATTCGCCGCAAAGGAAACACCTATTTTTTCCGCGCCACGCCGCCTTTTGGGGGCGCGGCTGTGCTATAATAAAAGTATCCCGCTCAAAAGACGAAAAGAAAGAAGGATGCCCATATGGCCGCCATCCGCCGCCGCGCCGCGCTCCTCATGGCGCTTGTTCTGCTCGCCCTGCCCCTTCACGCCCTCGCGCGGGAGGACGCGCCGTCCTACAGCGTCGATTCGCTGGAGGATTTCAAGTCGCTCTTTCTCGGACTGACCGAGCATCTCGCGCCCGAATTTTATATTTCCTGCCCTGAGAACGTGTTCGACCACTTGACCGAAAACGACTTTGCGCTGATCCACGACGTCGAGGACGCGTCGGGAATCGCGCTGAGGGACATGGAATACTGGACGGGCAGCCATCGCTTCCACTATTCGAACATCACCTATTATCCGGGCTACCGCGTGCTGAACAAAGAGCGCATGAACGATTTTTCCGATATGTCGGAGACTGACTGGGCGCTCTACAACACGGCGCGGGAAATCGTCGCGCGCGCTCAGGCCGAGACGGGCGATACCATCGCGCTCGAAAAATACCTGCACGATGAAATCGCCCGCCGCACGGCCTACTATACCAACAATAACGACGGCCTTGAGCGCAAGGACACCGCCGTCGGCGCGCTGCTGGACGGCGTGGCGGACTGCGACGGCTATGCGGACGCGTTCTATCTGCTGGGCAATCTGGCCGGCTTTACCGTGCGGCTGGTTCACGGCACGACCAACAACCCCTTCGAGGGCAATCCCAACCATATGTGGAACGAAATCGCCATGGACGGCGAATGGTACGCCGTCGACGTGACATGGGACGATTACGAGGACGAGAGCCTCCCCTTCTCCCCCTACTGCATCTATTTCAACGTCGGCGCGGACCGGCTCGGCCGCACGCACTTCTGGGACGACGCTTCTCTGCTCGACCCCATCGCCGGCGCAAGCGCCCACGCCTACTACTATAACGCCGTGGGCGGCGTGTGCGACGGCTGGGATTACGCGGCGGGCTATATGAGCTGGCGGCTCGATCAGGGAATCGTCACCGATACGATCATGCTGCCGAACATGGCCTACGACAACGCCGCCCTGAACGCCGCCATTCAGCGCGCCCTGCCCGGCTGGAGCTGGAAGAGCTGGTACAAGACCGTGGGCAGCGATCTCTACATCTGCTATTATCTCTACCAATAAAGAAGCGCATAGGAAACGGGCCGCAATACCTTATCGATATTGCGGCCCGTTTTCAGCCTGTCAAAAAAGGTCGCGTAAAGCGGTCTTTTTTGATATAATGGGAACAGGTGATGAAAATGCTGAAGAAAGAAGCAGAGCAGCGGCA
>SFOF01000319.1 GCA_004552515.1 Clostridiales bacterium | reverse complement strand
CGCTCTACTTCAACCACACCGTCACGCGCGTCATCGGCCGCGAGCGCGTCGAGGGCGTCGAGGTGGCCGAGGTCGATCCCGCCACGCGCCGCCCCATCCCCGGCACGGAAATCACCTACGACTGCGATACGCTGCTGCTCTCCGTCGGCCTGATTCCCGAAAACGAGCTGAGCCAGTCGGCGGGCGTTGAGATGGATCCCGTGACCAACGGCGCCGTGGTCGACGAGCACCGTCAGACCTCGATCCCCGGCGTGTTCGCCTGCGGCAACGTTTTGCACGTCCACGATCTGGTGGACAATGTGTCCGCCGAGGCCATGATCGCCGGACGCGCCGCCGCCGCGTATGTGCAGGGCGCGCTGAAGCCGTCCGCGCAGTACGCCGTGCGCGGCATAAACGGCGTGCGCTATGCCGTTCCGCAGCACGTCAGCGCCGCCGCCGAGGGCAAGATCGACGTTTACTTCCGCGTGGGCAGCGCCTATCGTCCGGCGACGCTCGCGGGAAATGATCTGCATCCGCTGTCACATGGGCTGCCGTCTGTCCGTGACGCAGGATGAAAACGGCTGCACCGTGACCGGCAACACCTGCCCGCGCGGCCGCGAATACGGAATCCAGGAAATGACCTGCCCCACCCGCGTGGTCACGTCGTCCGTGCGCGTGGAAAACGGCCGCCGCCCCGTCTGCTCGGTCAAGACGGCAGCCGCCGTGCCCAAGGCCGATATTCCCGCCGTGCTGGCGGCCATCCGCACGATCAGCATAAGCGCGCCCATCGCCATCGGCGACGTGATCTGCGCCGACGTCGCGGGCACCGGCGCGGCGCTGGTGGCCACGGCCAACGACTGACGCACGGCCAAAACAGGAAAAGCCGCGCGCTTTCCTCCCCCCCTCAATGATTTTGTGCGCAAAAAAAGGCGAAGGGAACGCCGTAATTGCCGCGCAAGAGCTTTTTGAAGCGCGCAAACGGAGAGAGCATTATCGCCCTCTCCGTTTTTTGCTGATATGATACGCTTCAGGCGTCGAACCACCGCACGGTCGGCCAGACGGCGCATCAGGCTGGATCGCACCTCCGCAATAACTCTTTGCCTTCCACCCACATAGCGGGTGGTTTTCTGTTTCGCTTCGCTCAACTGCCTGAAGGCATTAATGCGAAAGAGGAGAAAGCGCGCGGCTTCCTCCCCTTCCTGTATTGAATTACAGTATGTTCAGACCGGTGATGGTGTCGATGCTCTTCTTCGCGTCGTCCAGCGGATTGGCGTCATACCACTGATCCTGCTCGACGATGAACCAGCCCGCGCCCGCCTCCAGACCGGCCTTCAGCACGGAAGCCACATCCTGGCAGCCGTAGCCGACGGGACGGAAACGGAACTCGATATCGCCGGTATCGGCGGCGGTGCCGTCGTCCTTGCCGCTGCCATCCTTGCTGATCAGGGCATAGGGCTGCTTGCCGCCCTTGCGACCCACATAGTCCTTCAGGTGAACGATGGGCGCGCGGCCGGAATCCTTGCGGATGTAGGAAGTGGGATCCTCGCCGGCATACTTCACCCAGCACACGTCCAGCTCGGTCTTGAGCAGGCACTCGGGCACCGCGTCATACAGGAAGTCCAGGCCGTATTCGCCGCTCAGCTTCACGAACTCGAAATCATGATTGTGATAGAGCAGCTGGATGCCGGCTTCCTTGCACAGGCGGCCGAAGGTGTAAATGTTCCTGATCGTGGCGGCGAAGCCCTCGCTGCCGGGGCGATGCGCCTCGTCCAGGAACGGCACGGCCAGATACTCGCAGCCGATCGTCTTGTAATAGGCGATCTTCGCGAACATATCCTCGATCGTCTCGGGGATCGCCTGATGGCCGGAGATGGCCTTCAGACCCGTCTCGTCCAGCATGGCCTTGACTTCCTCAGCGGTATGGCCATAGAAGCCGGCGAACTCAACGCCGTCATAGCCCATCGCCGCGAGCTTCTTCAAAACGCCCTTGAGATCCGCGGCCGCTTCTTCGCGGGCGGAATACATCTGATAACCAATCATAGCCTTTTTCATGGTGATTCATCCTCCTTTTCGGTTGACGATTCCATTATAGCACATATTTTCCTGCGTTTCAATAAAAAAACAGTGCCAAATCGACGCGTCATTTTCGCTCCCGTCTGGGACGATTTTACCATTTATGCCAACCAGCCGTTCTTTTAACAAACAATTAAAGGCAAAAGTGTGTTTCGACCGGCAAATCATGCTATAATCATCACAGAACAGAGGTGCGAAAAGGCGCTGTTTGGAAGGATGAAAAGCATGAGGAGCGAAACCATTGGCGAACGGATTCACAAGCGCCGGCTCGAGCTGGGCCTGAGCGTAGACGATCTGGCCGCCGCGCTGGGCAAAAACAGAGCCACCGTCTACCGCTATGAAAACAGCTCGATCAGCAATCTGCCCTCGGGCGTGCTGGAGCCGCTTGCCCGCGCGCTCAAGAGCACCCCTGAGGCGCTCATGGGCTGGAACGAGGACGCGGCCAGCGCGCTCAAGCCGCTGGACATCATCCCCGTGCGCGCGTTTCATCCCATCCCGATCATCGGCTGTGTGCGCGCGGGCTGGAACGGACTGGCGCTCGAGGAGCATCTGGGCGTGGACTATGCCGACGTGGGCACGCCGGACGACTATTTCTATCTGCGCGTCAAGGGCGACAGCATGGCCCCCGCCATCAACGACGGCGATCTGGCGCTGGTTCACTTCCAGCCGACCGCCGAGAGCGGCGACATCGTGGTGGCCGTGATCGACGACGACTGCGGCACGATCAAAAAGTACATTCACCGCGGCAACACCGTCATTCTCCAGCCCTTTAATCCCGCCTATGAGGCGCTGATTTTCGCCGGAAGCGATCTCGAGCGGCTCATCATCGCGGGCAAGGTCGTCGAAACCAAGAAAAAGTGGGCATAATGCAAGCGCCGTTCGCACAGAGCTGCGGGCGGCGCTGTTTTTATCCTTCGATTTCGGTCATCTGTTTCTGTCCGTTCGGGACAGCGCGCCAAGCGCCTTATTTGTCTCTTTTTCTCGAAATGCAGGAGAGCAGAAACGCAACGGCCATGAAGGTTACTCCGGCATACGTCAGCGTCTGATTGGCTTCCCTCTGTCCGGCGCAGACAGCCGCAATTCCCGCAAGGAACAGAAAGATTCTGGCAAGCAATACGATTATTTCTTTTACCATGGCCTATCCCCTCTATTA
>SFOF01000318.1 GCA_004552515.1 Clostridiales bacterium | reverse complement strand
GATCAGCGCGTCCTGTGAGATCGCGCCGCGCAGCAGCAGGTCGCGGTCAGTCTCCACGGTCATTATCGGAAAGTCGGACGGGTTCGCGTCGCCGCCCAACTGATTCGAGTTGCCCTGATAACCGTCCGAATGCACCGAGTAGAGCGTGCGCGCTTCCGAAAACATCAGGTAGTCGCCAATCGTGTCGCGCACCGTGCGCCCGAACTGCTGAAGCGAGGCCGATACGCCGCCCATCAGCGGCATCGCGATAAGCGCCACGATTACCGCCGTCAGCGCAATCGGCAGCGCCGCGTTAAAGCTGGTGCGCTCGCGCGCGGAACTCGCAAACAGCATCGCCACCGCGATAAGCGCCGGGGCGACATAGTATATGTTCAGCGACCCGCCGAATATCCAGCAGCCCATCGCCGCCAGCACCAGCATAGTAAGCGCCGGGTACACGCCGCCGCGCACGCGCGTCATCAAAAACGCCGTCGCCGTTAAAAGCACGCCCATTATCGCCGCAATCGCATCCGCATGGCCGGTAAACGCGCCGTCGGTAAGCAGCGCGATTATTAAATCGTGCACCGCCGTATATGGAGGCAGCTTAAAGTAAACCGCCGCGCCCCCGCCGCCCAGCAGCAGCACGCATACGCCCACCAGCGGCCATACGCCCAGCGTCATAACCGTGCAGGCCAGCGCCGCGCCCAGGCATGTAAGCCCCACCACCCATATGCTGGGGTCAAGCCCCATCGCACTGGTCAGCGTAAGCGCCAGCGACCCGCCCAGCAGCGTCGCGATGATTATGCCGCCGATCGAATCGCGCAGTTGTTTCCTTAGGTTCATGAGGCCAGATTCCTTTCCTTCCAGTCGCACAGCGGCGATACGCGCTTTACGCTTACGCCCATGCCGCTTAGCCGCATCAGCATACCCATTGCTTCGGCACGCTGGGAATCGCTTATCCAGTATAGCCGCACCTTAAGGCCGTTGCGCTTCATGCGCAGCGCCATGTCGCTTATCTGCGTGCTCATGCGCTGCGTGATGATTACCGCGCCGCCCGAGCGGCTTAAACGCCGCGTCTCCAGCTCCAGCACGCTCTCAAACGGGTTCTCGCCGTCGAAGCGTACCTCGGTAAGCGCGGTCAAAAATCGCCCAAAGTCCGCCAGCGACTGACCCGATACGTCCATCGGATTTTTGCTGGACAAGGGCATCCTGACCGGGAAGCCCGCGCGCAGCTGGCTCAGCGCAACCGCCGCCGCGACCTCGCACATGGTGTCCTCAACGTCCAGCGCCATCTCGCGCGTGGTGTTCATGAGGCCGCAGTCCATCATAATCAGCGTGTCCGGGCGCGCGGCCTCCTCGTACTGGCGCACGATCAGCTCGCGCTTGCGCATCGTCAGCTTCCAATGTACCTTCTTTAGCGAATCGCCCTCAACATACGCCCTTACCGCCGAGGGCGAGGCCATATCGTCGGTGTTGCGCGCCATCGATTCGGGGCCGTTTTCGCCCGAGGCCAGATCGAGCGCGGTAATTTCATCCACGTTGGGCTGTACGGTAAGCACTATCGATCGGTCGTCGATTACCCGACGGAGCGTAAACAGCCCGAATACGTCCGATACCCACAATGTGTCTACGCCCACCTGATAAACGCCCCTGTGCGGGCATTTGAGCATGTATTTCAGCGACGTTGTAAAAAACGGGCGCGGGCTTATGACCAGCTCGTCCACGGTGGACGAATCCTCGGGCAATGATAAAGTGAGTTATAGCGCCGCTACCGGCAGGGGACACCTGTGCCTGACCGAAATCTGCATGGGCAGGCTCTCCGTGCGCCTGACAGTTACGGTGGGCATCTGAAAACCTATCTGCGCGCTGTAAAGCGTGATTACCGCCGACAGGAAGCTGAGCAGCAGCATCACAGCCATGGTCACGCTGACCACATAGTAAAACATCGACCCGGTGGACAGCGCCGCCAGCAGTACTGTTATCAGCGCCAGCAGGAATATCAGCCAGCGCCGGTTCATGACAGCTTGACCGGCACGGGCACGGCGCTGATTACGCTTTGCAAAACGCGCAGCGAATCCAGACCCTTCATGCGCGCCTCCGGCCCCAGCACCAGACGGTGACGGAGCACCGGCCCGCACATGCCCTGTACGTCCTCGGGGATTACATAGTCGCGGCCGTCCAGCAGCGCCGCCGCCTGACTCGCGCGAAGCAGCGCAATCGCGCCGCGCGTGGATACGCCCAGGCTCAGCGCGCTGTGATGGCGGCTGGTCTGCGCGATGGAGGCGATGTAGCTGCGCACCTCGGGCGCGGCGTATACGCCCGATACCTGCTGCTGAAGCTCGATTATGTCCGCGGCCGAGCATACGCTTTGCAATTCGTCGATCGGGTTTGCACCGCTGGTGTAGCGCTCCAGTATGTCCACTTCCTCGTCATGCGTGGGATAGCCCATCGATATGCACATGAAGAAGCGGTCCAACTGCGCCTCGGGCAGCGGATACGTACCCACGAACTCGACCGGGTTCTGCGTGGCCATTACGATAAAGGGCTGCGGCATCTTGTATGTGTTGCCATCCACCGTGACCTGGCCTTCCTCCATTACCTCAAGGAGCGACGACTGGGTCTTGGGCGAGGTGCGGTTTATTTCGTCCGCCAGCACAAGCTGGCTCATTATAAGACCCTGCTTGTACTCCAGTTCGCCGGTCTTGAAGTTGACTATGGAAAAGCCGGTTATGTCCGA
>SFOF01000317.1 GCA_004552515.1 Clostridiales bacterium | reverse complement strand
CTCCGGCACCGGCGTGGCCTTTACGCGCAATCCCTCCACCGGCGAAAACAAGCTCTATGGCGAATATCTGATCAACGCGCAGGGCGAGGACGTCGTGGCCGGTATCCGCACGCCCCAGCAGATCGCCACGCTCGAGCAGGTTATGCCCGATGTGTACCGCCAGTTCACCGAAATCGCCGATATTCTCGAAAAGCATTACCGCGATATGCAGGACATGGAATACACCATCGAGCGCGGCAAGCTGTATATGCTCCAGACCCGCAACGGCAAGCGCACCGCTCAGGCCGCGCTGAAGATCGCCGTCGATATGGTCAACGAGGGCATGATTACCAAAGAGGACGCCGTGATGATGGTTGAGCCGCGTCAGCTGGACGCGCTGCTGCATCCGCAGTTTGAGCAGAAGGCGCTCAAGGCTGCGCAGCCCATCGCCAAGGGCCTGCCCGCATCACCTGGCGCCGCCTGCGGCCAGATCTATTTCACCGCCGCTGAAGTCACCGCCGCCGCCAAGGCTGGCCGCAAGGCTGTGCTGGTGCGTCTGGAGACTTCGCCTGAGGACATCGAGGGCATGAACCATGCGCAGGGCGTGCTGACCATCCGCGGCGGCATGACCTCCCACGCGGCCGTCGTGGCCCGCGGCATGGGCACCTGCTGCGTCGCCGGCTGCGGCGAGCTGAAGATCGACGAGGAGAAGAAGATCCTCGTCGCCGGTGGCTTTAAGTATCGCGAGGGCGACTTCATCTCTCTGGACGGCTCCACCGGCAACGTGTACGGTGAGGCCATCCCGACTGTGGACGCCGATGTGTCCGGCGATTTCGCCACGCTGATGGGCTGGGCGGACAAGGTTCGCCGTCTGCAGGTGCGCACGAACGCCGACAATCCGCGCGACGCCGCCGTGGCCGTCAAATACGGCGCGGAGGGCATCGGCCTGACCCGCACGGAGCATATGTTCTTTGCGGCCGACCGCATCGCCGCCGTGCGCGAAATGATTCTCTCCAGCACCGAGGAGCAGCGCCGCGCCGCCCTGGACAAGATCCTGCCCATGCAGAAGGGCGATTTCAAGGGCATTTACGAGGTCATGGGCGTGCGTCCGGTGACCATCCGCTTCCTGGATCCGCCGCTGCATGAGTTCCTGCCGGCCAAGAACATGACCGAGGAAATCGTCGCCATCGCCAACGAACTGGGCACGACCTCCGCCGCCATCGTCGAAAAGATCGACGCGCTGCATGAGTTCAACCCGATGATGGGCCACCGCGGCTGCCGCCTGTCCGTGACCTATCCCGAGATCGCCGAAATGCAGACCCGCGCCGTCATGGAGGCCGCCATTGAGGTGTCCCGCGAGCAGGGCATCGAGATTCATCCCGAGATCATGATCCCGCTGGTTGGCGATGTGAAGGAGCTGGCCTATGTCAAGAAGACCGTCGTCGCGATGGCCGAGAAGGTGATCGAGGAGATGGGCCTGCGCCTGGATTACAAGATCGGCACCATGATCGAGATTCCGCGCGCCGCCATCACTGCCGACGAAATCGCCCGCGAAGCCGAGTTCTTCTCCTTTGGCACGAACGATCTCACCCAGATGACCTACGGCTTCTCCCGCGACGATGCCGGAAAGTTCCTGGACGCTTACTATTCCAAGAAGATCTTCGAGAGCGATCCGTTCGCCCGCCTCGATCAGGACGGCGTTGGCCGGCTGATCAAGATGGCCGTGGCCGGCGGTCGTTCGACTCGCGAAAATATGAAGATGGGTATCTGCGGCGAACACGGCGGCGATCCGAGTTCCGTCGAGTTCTGCCACCGGATCGGCCTGACCTATGTGTCCTGCTCGCCGTTCCGCGTGCCGATTGCCCGCCTGGCCGCCGCGCATGCCGCCATTAAGGAAGCGCGCGAAAAGAAAGTCTGACAAAATTAATAGGGAAGAGAGGGAGACGTTTGCGCCTCCCTCTTTCTTATGCGGCGATGTCAGAATGCTCTTGCAAATGAGGCGCGAGCGGCGTAAAATGGAAGCGCATCCGATGATTTGAAAGGAGACTGCAACCGATGAAATGCTACAATCTGTTCCCGGGCGGGAGACACAAGGCGCTGACGCTGAGCTATGACGACGGCGTAAGCTCGGATATTCGCATGATGGAGATCATGCGCCGCCATGGCGTCAGGGGCACGTTCAATGTAAATGCGGGCCGCATGGACGGCGAAGGCTCGCCATATCGGCTCAGGCCTGAGGAATACGGCGTGTACGAGGGCTTTGAGCTGGCCATTCACGGCTATTCGCATCCGTTCCTGAACCGTATGCCGCCGGATCTCGTGATCGACGAAATTGTGGAGGATCGCCGCGCGATTGAAAAGCTGGCAGGTTATCCCGTGCATGGCATGGCGTATCCCTACGGCGCGTATGACGACGCGCTCATCGAGCAGCTGCGCCGGCTGGGCGTGTATTATTCGCGCACAACCCATTCGACGTTTGGCTTCGGTCTGCCCGGCGAGTTTCTGGCCTGGCATCCGACCTGCCATCACAACGCGCCCAATCTGAACGAGCTGTGCGACAAATTCCTTGAGGAGAGCAAATATCCCGGCATGGATCTGTTCTATCTTTGGGGACACACCTATGAGTTCGAGCGCAACAACAACTGGGACGTCATCGAATCCTTCTGCGAGAAAATGGGGGGACGCGATAACGTCTGGTATGCCACCAACATGGAAATCTACGAGTATGTGCAGGCCATGAAGCGAA
>SFOF01000042.1 GCA_004552515.1 Clostridiales bacterium | reverse complement strand
GTGCAAATACTCATCCCTGCAAAAAGCGCAAGTGCCCCAATCAGCGCACCCACGCGCGCAAAACCCGGGTACACGGAAAGACCCGTCCGGCTCTGATTTATGGCCGGACGGGTCGGGCTGTATTGAGATGTTACCTACACTCTCCAACGTCCAGACTCGAGCCGCCCCCAAGCGGCGAAGAGTCGGGTTGCGTGCGCGAAGCGGTGTGGGTGCAGGCTCAGCCTGCTTAGCCCCAGAGGACTGACAGCATCGGCACGACCTGCTTTTTGCGGGAGAGTATGTGCGGCAAAAAGCAGGTGTTGCCGGTCACCTCGACGTTGAACGCCTGCCGGATGGTGTCCGCGTCGCCGAGGAAGAGCAGCTGCGTGCCCTCGCGCAGCACGTCGGTGAGCATCAGCAGCATCATGTCGTAGCCGCGCTTGTTGACTGTGTCGCGCATGACCGCGAGGAACTCGTCCGCGCGCTCGAGGATGTGCTCGCTGTTCAGGCAGGTGATCTGGCCGATGCCCAGATTGTGCCCGGCGATGTGGAACTCCTTGAAATCCGAGAATAGCAGCTCGGCGGCGGGCTTGGCGTCCGAGGAGGACGCGGCGAAAATGTCGCGCCCCAGATCGTCCAGCGAGACGTTCGCCACGCGCGCCAGCCGCTCGGCCATGCGCCGGTCGCGCTCCGTGCAGGTGGGCGATTTGAACATCACCGTGTCGGACACGATGGCCGAGGCCATCAGCCCCGCCAGCTTCTCCGTGGGCATCAGGCCCTTTTCCTGATACATCTCGGCGACGATGGTGGTCGTGCTGCCCACCGGCTCGTTGCGGAAGTGGATCGGCCCGCCGGTCTGTATATCGGCCAGCCTGTGGTGATCGACGATGGCGAGAATCTCCGCCTGATCCAGTCCGGGCACAGACTGCGCCTTCTCGTTGTGATCCATCAGCACGACGCGCTTGCGCCGCGGCCGCAGCAGGTGATAGCGCGACAGCGTTCCGACAACGCGCTCGTTTTCGTCGAGGATCGGGTAGCTGCGGAAGCGGCTTTGCAGCACCACCTCGCGCACGTCGTCGATAAAGTCGTCCAGATGGAAGCTGGAGATCTCGCCGCGGCTGCATATGCGCTTGACCGGCAGCGCGTGATAGATCAGGCGCGCCGCCCGCACCGCGTCGTGCGGCGTGGAGATGACGCAGGTGTCGCTCGCCGCCTCGCGCAGATCCTCGCTCAGCTCGGCCTGGCAGAGAATGACGCACTTCACGCCCGCCTCGAGCGCCGATTTGATGACGTCGTTCTGCTGGCCGCAGAGCAGGATGCAGTCCGGCCGCGTGAAGATCGGCGCGTCGTGCGCGCGGGGCAGCGCGATGACCGGCTCGCCCGAGACCGTGTCGATCAAATTGCCCGCCTCGTTGAGGATGCGGCCTTCGAGCACGCTCAACAGGTTGAACAGCGGCAGCTCCTCCACGGCGGGCGCGCTGATGGAGCTCATGTCGTAGGCGGCGATGTCGCCGGGGGTCAGCATACCGTAGAGCCGGCCGTCCTCGTCGGTGACGGGCAGCGCCGAGAGCGCGGGCTTCTGGCGCAATACGTCCCACGCGCGCCCGACAGTCACGCCGGCGGACAGCGCGGGCGGCGTGTCGAAGTCGAGATCGCGCACCTGAGTGCGCACGGTGTGGATGCGCACAGGCGGCTCGAAGCCGAATTTTTTCAGCACAAGCTGCGTTTCATCGCTGATTTCGCCCAGCCGCGCGGCGACATACTCGCGCTCGCCCAGCGCGTTTTTGAGCGCGGCGTAGGCCATCGCCGAGACGATTGAGTCGGTATCCGGGTTTTTGTGGCCTGTAACATAGACGGGTTCCATGACGTTAAAACTCCTTTCGAGGACGCGCCCGATTCTTTCCTCAGGCGTTCGGACGCGCCGCCTCAGCGCGGCTTCCGCTTGGACGCTGTTCTGCTTTGCTGGTTTGTAAATTGTTGGCCGGCGCGGCGAAGAGTGCCTGCCGGTTACAGCGCCGGCACAGGCGTTTGTGCGCGCGGGGGAACGGCGGGGGAAAATTCCGCATTACCCCGTCCCCTCAGAATATCCCCAGCGTTTTGAATATGAAGATCATCGCGAACATCGTTATCGACGAGAAGATCGTCGTCAGCGCCACCTGCTGCGCCGCCAGATCGGGATCGCCGCCCATCTGCTCGGCCATTGTGAATGAGCTGACCGCCGTCGGCGAGCCGAACACGATCATCAGCGTGGCGAATTGCGCGCCACGCATACCCAGCGCATAGGCGATGGGCAGCATCACCAGCGGCGAGAGCACCAGCCGTCCCGTCACCGAGGCGAGGAGCGCCTTCATGTTGCCCTTCAGTTTGCCGGGCCGGATCGCCGCGCCCAGCACGAACAGCGCCAGCGGCGAGGCCACGACGGCCAGCTTGTCGATCGTCGAATTGACGAACGAGGGCAGCGTCAGTCCGCTCTTCATGAGCGCGTAGCCGATCGCGCAGCCCCAGATGAGCGGGTTTTTCAGCACGCCCAGCAGTATGCGCTTTACGTCGAATTTGCCGCCGCGGAAGATTTCGAGCGTGATGACGGCCAGTATGTTGAAGGTCGGAATGACCGCCGCCACCATCATCGCCGCCACGCCGCCGTCGCCCATCGGGAAGAGCGCCTCGCTGAGCGGTATGCCGAATATGGCGTAGTTGCTGCGGAACAGTCCCTGTATGATGACGCCGCGCCGGCTGTTTTCCTTCACGACGCGCGGCACGATGAGCATCCCCACGGCAAACGTGGCGATTGTGCCCAGCGCGGCGAACAGCGGCAGCGCGCCGCCCAGCGAGCCTTCAGCGCGCATGATGCTGCGCGCCAGCGACGTGGGCAGGAATACGCGGAACACCAGCCTGTTGCAGCCGCTGACCGTCTTTTCGTCGATCAGGCCGATGCGCCGCGCGATGAAGCCGACCGCCATCACGAGGAAAATCGGCAGCACGATGTTCGTGGTTACGATGAGGTTAGTCATGCTTTTCCTCCCGCCGGCAGAGGTATTCCATCGCCAGCTTGTAGCCCTCAAAGCCGTGTCCGGCATAGGTCTTTTCGCACGCCATGCCGGCATAGGACACCTGCCGGAACGCCTCGCGTGCGCTCACGTCGGACAGATGCACCTCCACGGCGGGCAGCGCCACCGCCTTGAGCGCGTCGAGGATCGCCACGCTGGTGTGCGTATAGGCGGCGGGGTTGATGACGATGCCGTCGAAATGATGCAGCGCGGACTGGATCTTTTCGACCAGCGCGCCCTCGTGATTGGACTGGAATATTTCCACGTCCGCGCCCAGCTTTTCCGCCTCAGCACGGATATAGGCGGTCAGGTCGGCGTAGGTCTTTTTTCCATAGATATTCGGCTCGCGGATGCCGAGCATATTGAGGTTGGGGCCGTTGAGCACGAGCAGGCGGATTTTGCCGTCCCGCCCGAGCATTTTCGTCTGGTAATCGCGGCTGAGTGCCATGATGTGCTTGTACAGTTCGCGCGCCATGTCGCTCATGTCGTCTCCGGCCATGGCGGCGACGCGTTCCAGCACCTTCTCCTCGCGCTTTTCGTCCAGCACGGGGAGGTTGTGCGCCTGCTTGTAGCGCGCCACCTCGGTCACGGCGCGCATCCGTTCCTTCAGCGCCGCGACAATCTGCTCGTCGGCGCGGTTGATGATGTCTCTGGCTTCGTTCAAATCCATAATGTTTTCTCCTGTTCTGGCCGGCGGCTGTGCCGCATCCACTTGCTGCCGCGCAACACCACACGACTTGACCGGCCATAAATTGGAGCCGGTCAAGTCTTCGATTGTGCGGAGCCGGTTCCGATTGAAAGCGCTTCTCCGCGCTGACGCGAAGCGGCGTTGTTCCGCTTCATGGGATCGTGAATCGCGGGCCGTCGCGGCGTTGCGTCCCGCCGGTTATAGCTCCGGCAGAGGGGATTGTGCGCGCGGGGGATGTTCTGCGCGGCGGTGGGGTTCTCTTGCGGGGGGGGGATGCTTGTCTTGTGCCGGGCGTGCGGTTCTCTCGGAATGTCCTGCGTTCGATCACGCCTGTCTTAGCGGTTTCCTCGCGGTGTCTTATGTTCGCTCACGCCTGCTGTTTGACGCCTGTGCGCCAAACAGGACGGCTTGCGGGATCTTGCATTCCTGTTCCGCCGTGGGTCGAGATCGCCGGTAGCGCGTTCTCGTGGTGTCGGTGCGGTTATCTGCCTTGGCGGGTTCATTTCGGGTTTGTACGTTTCTTTATGGCGATCTCGACGGGTTACCGGGACGCGAGGACGGAGTTACGAGGGGGACGGGGCTGGCGGCGCGGCGCTTGTGCGTCTTTGCGCAATCGCATTGGCCTTGTGAGTCTTTCCGCGGGGAGAACGCTGGGGCTGCGCGCCCCAGACTGCGCCAAAGAGTCTTCGACTCTCTGGACTCTCCTCAGGGGCTGGCCGAGTGAGGAAGTGCGTTTTGCGCGGCGGGGTTGTGTTGGTGCGGATTCGCCGCGCCGTCATCCGGGCACTATCGGAGACCTGACCGGCTCTGATAAGCGGAGGCCGCACTGCGGCTGGCCGGGCAGGTCGTGTGGCCGCTCAAACATTGCTGTTCGCACAATCGCTTGAGTCAGGCGGCGGCAAGTGTCAGCGGGCACTGCCCGCCAGCTCCACCGCGATCACCGTGTCCGTCTCGTCGGGCAGGCGCACCGATTCGCCATTCGCCGAGACGAAGGGAATGTCGGGATACTGGCCGGTCGCCCATTCGTCCGATATGGGGCGCTCGCTGCCGTCGCGCACCAGATACATGGACTTGACCTGCTCCTTTTTAAGCCCCGTCAGCGGAATCGCGCCGATCTGCGGCTCGAAAATGTGATAGTACAGCGTGCTGCCCTTCTGCGTGATGCGGCCATATTCGGGCTTGGGCAGGCTGCTGCGGCCGCAGCCGTATATGCTCTCGCCGTTGTCGTCCATCCAGCGCCCGATCTCGGCGAGAATCTCCAGCGATTCGCGCGGGATCCGGCCCCGCGCGTCCGGGCCGACGTTGAGCAGCAGATTGCCGCCCTTGCTCACGCACTCGACCAGCTTACGCACCAGCATACTCGCGGGCTTGAACTCCTTGTCCGCGCTGGCGTAGCCCCAGTGATGGTTCATGGTGATGCAGGCTTCCCACGCGATCGGCTCGCCCTTGCGGTTGGTCACGCCCTCGGGCGGGATGATCTGCTCGGGGCCGGCGAAATCGCCGCTGTACTCGTTGGGCTCGCCGTTTTCAAGGCCGTTGTTCGGGCTGTGGGTTGCTTCCAGCCGGCTGTCGATGATCACGTCCGGCCAGTAGGAGCGGATCATGCGCACCAGCTCGGTTGCGCGCCACTTCTCCGCCGTCATGTCGTTATAGGAAAAATCGAACCAGAACACGTCGATTTTGCCGTAATTTTCGCACAGCTCGCGCACCTGGCCGTGCATATAGTCCAGATACTTATTGAAGTCGTATTTGTAGTCCTTCCAGTCGGGATTGTCGCGCATGGGATGATGGGCGTCGGCATAGTGCGGATAGTCCGGGTGGTTCCAGTCCAGCAGCGAATAGTACAGGCCGACCTTCAGACCCTCCGCGCGGAACGCCTCCACATATTCGCGCACCAGATCGCGGTGGCAGGGCGTGTTGGTGGATTTGAAGTCGGTCAGCTTGCTGTCGAACAGGCAGAAGCCGTCGTGGTGCTTGGCCGTGAGCACGGCGTATTTCATGCCCGCCGCCTTAGCCGCCTTCGCCCAGGCGCGCGGATCATAGTCGATGGGATTGAAGGCGTTGAAGTATTCGCGATACTGCGCCTCGGTCATATGCTCGCGCGAGCGCACCCATTCGCCGCGCGCCGGTATGGCATAAAGTCCCCAGTGAATGAACAGGCCGAATCGGTCGTGATTGAACCATTCCATGCGTTTGTCATAGGCTGCGCGGTCAAATTGAAACATAAGCTGATTTCTCCTTTCGGATAGAGTCATAGTTTCCGTTTCTATTTTAGCATATCGGCGGGAATTTGCAAGAGCGCGGCGGGCAAAATCCCCATGTAAAACGTAGACGACCGCGCCGCCAGCCCCCCGCGCGCACAAACGCTTCTGCCGGTCTATAGCCGGCAGGCACAAACATTTCGCCGGCGCACAATTCACGATCATATAATGACAGACCAACGCTTCTTCGCGTCAGCGCGGAATAGCATAATCCCGAACCGGCACGGCCGACGCTGCGCCGAAGGTTCGGAAAAACGCTCCGACCGTGCGCGCCTTACGAAAACGCGCCCCGCCGCTTTTATGCGACGGGACGCATGGGGGAATGCGGGGCGGGACGGCGCGCGTCTCTTCCCGCCGCGTTTGAAACGGCGATTGCAGAGCCGTCAGTATACACTCAGCTCGGTCAATACCGGCATGGCCTTGAACGCGGTGATTTCCAGCTCGAAGCGCACGCTCCCGCCGCTCACCGGCACAATGCGCCTGTGCCCGATCACCGTGCCGCAATGCCGCATGACCGCGCGGTTTTCCGCGTCGTAGCCGGTCACGCGCCAGGCCAGAACGCGCTCGCCCTGCCGGATGTCCTCGCCCAGCGCGATGAAGCGCGCGCCCTCGGCTGACGCGATATAGCGATGCGCGCCCGCGCTCTGAAACGCGGCCTTCTCTTCGCCGAACGCGGCTCTCTTCAGCGCGGCGAAGCGCCGGAACGCCTGCGTGTCGGCCTCGGGGAAGCGGCCGTGCGCGTCGATGGCCATGCCCACGAGCATATTTGTGCCGCGACCCACCGATTTTATGTAGGTTTCGAGCAACTCCTCGCCGCTCTTGACCGTGTCCTCCTGATCCGGCGCCCAGAACCAGCCGCCCGCCCGGGCGCGATGCGCGTCGCGGCCCGGCAGATCGCTCTCGGCCGGCCGCCAGGTGTCGCCCAGCGTGTCGCCTTTGGCCAGCACCTCGCGCGTGCCGTCCAGCAGCTCCGCGCCCTCGTCCATGATGGAGGAGCAGTTTTCGTCGGCCACGCCGCGCTCGTTGCCCACCCAGCGCAGCCGCGAGGGCATCCCCTTCGGCCCCTGGAACACCACGGCGTTCGGCTGAAGGCGGGAAAGCAGAGCGGCCACATCCGGCCCGCCCTCCTCGGGAGGCAGACAGCCGCCGTCGAACCAGATCTCGAACAGCTCGCCGTAATTCGTCCACAGCTCTGTGAGCTGCTCGAGCGCCATTTCGTTGTAGGCGCGCTGCTTTTCGGGATCGCGATCGCGCACAAGGCCGGGATTGTCCACGTTCATATACTGGTTGCAGGAGACGCTGTAGTACAGGCCTGGCAGAATATCGTATTTGCGGCAGGCGTCCACAAATTCGCGCACGACGTCGCCCCGTCCGTCCTTCCACGGCGAGGAAGCGACGCTGTAGCCATGCGCCTTCGTCGGCCACAGGCAGAAGCCCGTGCAGTGCTTGGCCACCAGCACGGCGTATTTCGCGCCCAGATCGCGCGCGGCCCTGATCCAGCTCTCCACGTCCATATCGTCGGGATTGAATAGCTCGGCGGGCAGCGGATCGCCGTAATGCTCGCGGAAGTTATAGCGAACGTCGTTTGAAAACACGGGCAGATCGAGATGAATGATCACGCCGATTTCGCGCTCGGCCCATTCGGCCTGAGACGGCGTGGGCAGAATCAGCTTTGTCATGGGGGAAATCCTCCCTTAATGCAGAATGTGTCTCAAAAATTCCCAGGCCGCAATTTCAGCGTCTCTGTGTCTGAAAGCCCTGGAGCGAGGCTGGAAGCCTAAGGGATTTCAAGCTTCCTTTGGAAACCGCCGCGTCCTCCAAAAGGCCCGCTCGAACGCGCAGCCTTTCATTTGGAGAAACGCTCTGGCCTGTGCGTTGATTTTATTGTAGCATGGATCGCCGGAATTGCAAGAAAAAGTTGGCGCGCTTTCTGGGATTATGGAAAATTGTGAAAGCGATTCGCGCGTGCTGCCAAAATGTGGAAGCGGCGGGGCGGCCGGGTTGATTTTGGCGCGCGGATGTGATAAAATACAGACAGTATACTGTGCGCCCAAATGCGCGCACAATTCGTCTGTTTACGAGGTAACGCATCATGGATTCGACAATGTTCTTCAAGCGCGGCGGAAATTATATGATCCGCTCGGCCAAGCGCCCCGGCCTTTCGTCGCCCTCGCCGCGCGGCGGCAGGCCCCCGAAGCGGCATATTCTCTATAAGCTCCTGACGATCCTGCTGCTCGTGCTCTGCTGGCCGGTTGGGCTGGTGCTGCTCTGGCTCAGGAGGCCCATCCGCTGGAGCGCCGCCGTCAAGCTGCTCGTCTCCGCGCTGTCGCTGGCGCTGGTGTTTGCGCTGCTCAGCGTGGGTCTGGTGTATGACTTCTCAAACCCGCGGCTGCAAAGCGCGCAGCAGAGGGTCAATCTCGCCATCACCGCCGCGCGCGACGCGGTTGTGAACATCGTGCCCAGCTGGCGCGATTTCATCGGCAACGCGCCGAAGATCGCCGCGGTGGCGGGGGATCAGGCCATCGCGAAGCTGCAAAAGGCCATTGCGCCGCCCTCGGCGGTCGATCGCCTGCTGGACGCGGACTATAACCGCACGCTGATCGACCGCACAACGCCCACGCCCGCGCCGACGGACACGCCCGCGCCCACCGCCACGCCCGATCCGAGCGCGGCCTCGAACGCCGCCTCCGGCCGCCCGACGCCCACCGCCGAGACGACCCCCTACTCGGACAACACCGCCACGCCCACGCCCGATCCCAACGCGCCGACGGATACGCCCACGCCTCTGCCGACCGCCACGCCGACGCCCACGCCCAGACCCACGGCCACGCCCGAGCCGACCATCGATCCGGCGCTCATTCCGCCGCTGAGGAGCGCGGGCGAGATCACCGTGTATTTCTCCAACAACGGCAAGTGGTATCACGCCACGCCCGACTGCGGCTCCGTGAGCGATCTGCCCGCGCGCACGCTGGTCGAGGCGGCCTCGATGAAGAAGCCCGCCTGCCCCTACTGCAAGCCGAACCCGCCGGTCAGCACCGACGTGCTCTCCGTCGAGAACGCCGTGTACGTCACCAGCGATAACTACTGGCACACGAACTTCGGCTGCGAATCGGTGCGCGGAGCGTGGAGCGTCGTCTCGCTCGAGGACGCGCGCAGCAATCCCGCCCTTAAACCGTGCGACGCGTGCGGCGCGATCTACTATGCCGACGGTCTGCCCGCCGCCAACGCCGCGACGGTCACCGCCGCGCCCGGCGTCGATTCGCTCAGCGCGATTTCAAACGGCATGACCATCGTCTATACCAGCGAGCGCAGCGCGTATTATCACGCCTCGTCAGTCTGCGTCAGCGCGCCCGGCGTGGAGCTGAAGCCCACGCACCTTCAGGACGCGCTGCTCGGCGACAAAACCGCCTGCCCGGACTGCAATCCGCCGGAACCGGCGCTCACGAACGCCGACTGACAGGTCGTAACATCGTTTCATAATATCGTAATATGCTTGATGCGCGCGCTCTGAATCCCGTGTTAGAATAGGCGCATGGGAACGGTGCGCGCATGGCTTTGCAGCGCCCGCCCGAAGGAGGAAAAGAGCTATGAGCAAACGCCGCGAGGAAATGTCCCGCATATTCGACGAGCACCGCGATTACATGAACGACCGGATCAGCTCGGGCATCGAGAACAACCGCAAGGGCTGGTTTGAGATTGAGGTTTCGGACAAGGACGGCAAGCCCGTCAGGGACGCGCACATCCGCCTGACGCAGAAGACGCACGACTTCAAGTACGGTGCGAATCTGTTCATGCTGGACGAATTCAAGGAGGAAGAGCGCTGCCAGATGTACCGCGAGTACTTCAAGGGCGCGTTCAATCTGGCGACGCTGCCGTTCTACTGGCGCGATCTGGAGCCGGAGGAGGGCAAGCCGCGCTTTTTCAAGGATTCGCCGAAGGTGTACCGCCGCCCCGCGCCCGATCTGTGCCTTGAGTTCTGCAGGGAGAGCGGCATAGAGCCGAAGGCGCACTGCATCGCCTACGATCAGTGGAATCCGACATGGCTGGAGTATGCCGACGCAAAGACGATGCGGCAGGCGTATATTCGCCGCATGGAGCAGCTGGCCGAGCGCTATGACGGCGCGATCCCGACATGGGAAGTGACCAACGAGCTGCTCTTTCAGGGCAATGATCAGCGCAGCGCGCTGTTCTATGAGCCGGACTACACCGAGTGGTGCTATGAGACGGCGAACCGCTTCTTCCCGAAGAGCCGTCTGATGATCAACGACGCGAGCTGCAACATCTGGAACGTGTTCAACCACAGCCACAGCGCCTACTATATGCAGATCGAGAACCTGCTGATGAAGGGCGCGCGCATCGACGCGATCGGTATGCAGTATCATATGTTCAACCGCCGCGAAAACGAGGCGAAGGAGACGGCGATCTACTACAACCCGCGCCGCCTGTACGACGTGATGGACTATTACGCCCGCCTGGGCCGTCCCTTGCAGATCACCGAGCTGACCATACCGGCCTACTCGAACGACCCCGAGGACGAGGAGATTCAGGCCGAGCTGATCAAGAACGTCTACTCGATGTGGTTCAGCCATGAGGCGATGGAGGGCATCATCTACTGGAACGTCGTGGACGGCTACGCGGCCTTCGCGCCGCTGGGCGACATGACCGCGGGCGAGAACTACTATTACGGCGGCCTTGTGCGCTATGACTTTACGCCTAAGCCGGCCTATCGCATGATTCAGGATCTCTTCGGCAAGGTGTGGCGCACGAACGCGGAGGCCGTGACGCGCGACAACGGCCGCGCCGAGGTGAAGGGCTTCTACGGCGAATACGACGTGGAGATCGCCGCGAACGGCCGCACGATCACCGTGCCGATGCACCTGTGCAAGACTGGCCGGCGCGTGCTGCGCGTCAAGCTGCCCGATTAAGCGCATATTGGCGGCGGGGCGGATGAGCAATTTTCCCGCGCCGCCGCCGATTGCGTGGAAACGCGGCGAGGGCGGCTGGGGCGTTGATGAGTGATTATACAGTTTCGGCGGAGGGGCTGGCCGCGGCGGTCAGGCTGTTCGCCGGGGAAAATATAACATGGGAGTCATTTCGGCGGCGTTTTCCGATCAAAAGGGGGGCGCGGCTGCCGGTACAGTGATGGAGGAGGGAATGTCATGACGTTTGAGGTTATCGATTTTCACACGCATCCGTTTGAGGAGCCGTTCCAGAACATCTGCGCGCACAAGGAGCATTGCGACATGGGCGCGGCGCAGACTGAGCGCGATATGCGCGCGCTGGGCGTGAGCAAAATCTGCGGCTCGGTGCTGCGCAATTTCGGCAAGGTCACGCCGTCCTGCTGGGACGATGTGCATCAGGCGAATGTGGACGCGCTGAAGCTGCGCGATTTCTACGGCGATTTTTACGAGCCGGGCATCCATGTGCATCCGGACTATGTGGACGAGTCCTGCCGCGAGATCGAGGACATGGCGGCGCAGGGCGTGAAGCTGATCGGCGAGCTGGTGCCCTACGGTCAG
Organism: Clostridiales bacterium; assembly: GCA_004552515.1. Lineage (GTDB taxonomy): Bacteria > Bacillota > Clostridia > Christensenellales > Aristaeellaceae > Firm-10. Next base: position 1,796 of record SFOF01000042.1, on the reverse strand, counting down.
GGCTGGAAGGACTATTCCTGCGCGGGCATGGACAGGATCCTCGACTGCGCGCGGGCGCACAACATGATTGTGAGCTTCCATTCGATGGGCGAGGACGAGATGGATCGCATGGTCGAAAAGCACAGGGACGTGGTGTTTGTGGCCGCGCATCCGGGCGAGTACGGCGAGTTCAAGCGCCACATGGAGCGCATGAAGAAGAGCGAGAACTACTATCTCGATCTGTCGGGCTACGGCATATTCCGGCACGGTATGCTGCGGCACGGCATCGATCTGTTCGGGCCGGAGCGGTTCATCTACGGCTCGGATTTCCCGACGTGCAATCCCGCGATGTATCTGGGCGGCGTGCTGCTTGATTTCACGATCACCGACGCGGAAAAGAAGCTCATCCTCGCCGAAAACGCCAAGCGCCTCCTGGGCAGGGGATGATCCCCTGCACCCCAGACCGCTGACGCGCACGCAACCCGACTCTTCAGCGCTTGGGGGCGCTTCGAGTCTGGACGATTGAGCGAGTTGGTAACATCTTTATACAGCCCGACCCGCCCGAGCATAAATTGGACTCGGGCGGGTCTTTCCGTGTGCCCGGGCGACGGCGCGTATACGCACTAACATAACCCCGCCGCAGCGTGAAGAGAGTCCAGAGAGTCGAAGACTCTTTGGCGCAGGTTTGGGGCGCGCAGCCCCAACGGACTCCCCGCGGAAAGCATTGCAAGGCCAATGTGGCTGCGCAAAGACGCACAAAAGCCGCGCCGCCAGCCCCGTTCTCCGTTCTCCGATAACCCGTCGAGATCGCCACAAATAAACGCACAAGCCCGAAGTGAACCCGCCAAGGCAGATAACCGAAGAGCGCCGCGAGAACGCACGAATGGCGATCTCGACCCGGCGGAATAGAAACGCAAGATATCGCAAGCCGTCTCTTTTTTCCTGACAAAGGAAAAAAGACAGGCGTGAACCGACGGCAAAACACCGCAATAGAACTGCAAGCCCCGGCGTGAATGACGGCAAAACACCGCAATAGAACTGCAAGCCCCGGCGTGAACGACGGCAAACCGCCCCGCCAGAACCGCAGACCCCGGCGTGAACGAAGGCAAAACGTGCGACAGAACCGCAAGCCGTCCTGTTTGGCGCTATGCGGCAAACAGCAGGCGTGATCGAACGCAGGACATTCCGAGAGGAACGTACGCCCGGCACGAACCGAACGCAAGACATTTCGATAGGAACGCACGCCCGGCACGAACCGAACGCAAGACAAACCGATAGCACTACATCGCCCCGCCGCACAGCCCCGCGCGCACGATAGCCCTGTGCCGGGACTATATCCGGCAGGCACAAACGCCGCGCCGCCGCACAATTCACTATCCTATAAAGCGGAATATCATTTCTTCGCGCCAGCGCGAAACACCGCCGCGCAGAACAGCCCCCGCGCGCACAAGCCCCTCTGCCGGGGCTAAAACCGGCGGGACGCAACATTTCGCCGGCCCACAATTCACCATCCTGCAATGACAGACCAACGCGCCGCCGCGTCAGCGCGGACAAACGCCGGTTTAACTGAAAACTGAACCGCTGCACCATTCACCGCCCGATCCCTACGGCTTATACACATAACTGTTGCCCCCATCCCGAAAATGCGGTATAATAATTGTGCGCGGATGTTTCTGTGCGCGCCAACGCTTTTTTGAAGGGACTGAAAAAACAGCCATGTACAGCGAAAAATTTATAGAAACCGTCCGTATCCCGCTGCTCGCCGGTGAACGCCTGTGGGGTGGCCGCGTCACCGACGGCATCCATATGCCCTATAA
>SFOF01000316.1 GCA_004552515.1 Clostridiales bacterium | reverse complement strand
CTCTCGCCGGTCTGGATGCCGTACTTTTTGGCCGGGCCGCTTTTGGCCAGCACCACGCCGTGGCGCTTGGCTTCATCGCCGCCCACCACCGCGGGTATCGTGCGCAGGTCCTGCACATCGCCGTCCTGCAGATGCTTGAGCGCCGACCATGACAGAAACGCCGAGTTGACATCCACATGAAAGTAAATCTTCGCCATCGGGAGCCTCCCTTCCGCCTTGCTTTTTCTCTATTATAGCATAAACTGCCCCTTGCGCACAGGCATCGGACGTGGTATAATTATATGTATATTTATACAGCAATATCGCATATATACAAAAAGGAAGTGTTCGTATGGACCTTGTAGGGCATGATTTTCTGACGCTGTTGGATTTTACCCCCGCGGAGATTGGCGGTCTGCTGGATTTAGCCGCCGAGCTGAAGGCTAAGAAGAAGGCCGGCATCCCGCATGACACGCTGCGCGGCAAGAATGTGGCGCTGATTTTTGAAAAGACCTCCACCCGCACCCGCTGCTCGTTTGAGGTTGCGGCCCACGATTTGGGCATGGGCACCACCTATCTGGACCCCACCGGCAGCCAGATTGGCAAGAAAGAGTCCATCGCCGACACGGCGCAGGTGCTTTCCGGTATGTTTGAGGGCATCGAGTACCGCGGCTATGGGCAGGCCATTGTGGAGGAGCTGGCCAAATACGCCAGCGTGCCGGTCTGGAACGGTCTGACGAACGAGTACCACCCCACCCAGATTCTGGCTGATTTCCTGACCCTGCGGGAGCATTTCGGCAAGCTGCAGGGGTTGAAGTTCGCCTACATGGGGGACGCCCGCTACAATATGGGCAACAGCCTGATGATTGGCTGCGCCAAGATGGGCCTGCATTTTGTGGCCTGCGCCCCCAAGGCCTACTGGCCGAACCCCGAGCTGGTGGCCAAGTGCCAGGAATTTGCCCGGCTGAGCGGCGGCAGCATCACCCTGAGCGAGGACACTGACGCAGTAGCAGGCGCTGACGTTGTCTATACGGATGTCTGGGTCAGCATGGGTGAGCCGGTCGAGGTCTGGGAAGAGCGCATCAACGCGCTGGCCCCCTATCAGGTCAATGCGGCGTTGATGGCCAAGGCCAAGCCGGGTGCGGTATTTATGCACTGCCTGCCCGCCTACCACGACCACAAGACCGCCGTAGGCAAGGAGATGGGCGAAAAGTTCGGCCGTGACGCGATGGAGGTCACCGATGAAGTCTTTAATGGCCCCCAGTCCATCGTTTTCCAGGAAGCCGAGAACCGTATGCACACCATCAAGGCCGTCATGGCCGCCACGCTGTAAAAAGCGCATAAAACGCCCGCCGCAGGAGCTTTTTCCCGCGGCGGGTTTTATGTCGCTGGGCAGCCAATCGCGCCTTATCCCTGTGAAAGCTGCTCCCGGGCGGCGAGATCGGCCTCCTCTGCCCGTTCGCCCAGTGTGGGGCGATCGGCGACGCGGCGCACAGACGGCTCCAGGATTGCGCGCGCCAGTATCGGGCAGCGCTGCTTCAGCTACCGGCCAGTTGATATCCTGAAGGCACTCAAGCAGCGCGGGAATCAGCGGAACAACCGCTTCAGACGGCTGATGCGCAAGCCGTTCAATCGACGCTGTATCCAGCACGCTCTGCGCCAGCCCGCCAAGCTCATAAAGAACCCCCCATCCCTTCAGGCGTTATACGTCCCCGACGAGGCCGTGCCCAGCGCCGTCCAGTCGGTGTGGAAAAACTCGCCGCGGGGCGCGTCGATGCGTTCATAGGTGTGCGCGCCGAAATAATCGCGCTGCGCCTGCAACAGATTCGCCGCGCCGCGCGCCGTCCGCAGCCCGTCGAACCACGCCAGCGCCGCCGAAAGCGCCGGAACCGCCACGCCGCGCTCGATTGCCCGGACGCAGGCGCGCCGCCATCCGGACTGCGCCGCGTTCAGCCTACTGGCAAAGAACGGCGAAAGCGCCAGATTGGAAAGCGCGGGATCCTCGTCAAAGGCCGCGCGGATATCGCTCAAAAACGCGCTCCTGATGATGCAGCCGCCGCGCCAGACCGCCGCCACCGCGCCATAATCGAGCGCCCAGCCGTAGCGCTCGGACGCGGCGCGCATGAGCAGGAAGCCCTGCGCATAGGAGACGATCTTGGCCGCGTAGAGCGCCTGCTCCAGATCCTCGAGCGCCGCCTGACGCTCTGCGGCGCGCTGCGGCTCGGGGCCGCGCAGTATACCCGACGCGTGGACGCGCTCATCCTTTGCGGCGCTCAGGCAGCGTGCGCACACGGCCTCGAGAATCAGCGTCAGCGGCACGCCCTCATCGAGCGCCGCCGCGCCCGTCCAGCGGCCCGTGCCCTTCTGCCCCGCCGTGTCGAGGATGCGGTCGATCAGGAACGCGCCGTCCTCGTCGCGCCGCCTGAGGATTTCGGCGGTGATGCCGATCAGATAGCTGCTCAGCGCGCCCTGATTCCACCTTTCAAACACCGCGCTCATCTCGTCCGGCGTCATGCCCAGCGCGTCGCGCATGAAGGCGTAAGCCTCGCCGATGATCTGCATATCGCCGTATTCGATGCCGTTATGCACCATCTTGACATAGTGGCCCGCGCCGCCCTGACCGATCCAGCGGCAGCACGGCTCGCCATCCGCCCGCGCGGAAACAGCCTGCAACAGCGGCGCGACGACCGGCCAGGCCGACTCGCTGCCGCCGGGCATTAAACTTGGCCCGTGCAGCGCGCCCTCGCCGCCGCCCGAAACGCCCATGCC
>SFOF01000315.1 GCA_004552515.1 Clostridiales bacterium | reverse complement strand
GATGTCCAACGACGGCATTACCGTCAGGAACAACTGGATGTATCAGATCTACGATACCGGCATCACACACCAGTTTACGCCGGTGGGCTATTCGCGGTCGCAGATGCGCAACATCCGTTATGAGGACAACCTGATCGAATACTGCTTCTGGTCGCTGGAATACTATAACCCGCGCGTCGAGGGCGGCACAATGAAATCGGAGAATATTCACATTGCGCGCAACTTCTGCCGCATGGGCGGCTACGGCTGGGGCTGCCCGGGCCGCGAGACGCACGCGCCGATGTTCAGCGCCGGCTCCTGTCCCGACGACACGCGCGATTATCTGGTCGAGAATAACATCTTCGATCGCTGCCTGGGCTATCTGATCCGCGAGTCCGACTATCCGGGCAACCACAGCACAGTGTTCAGCCGCAACACCTACATCCAGCCGGAGGGCAAACCGTTCGCATGGCTGTTCGGCGAGACGTACTGCATGGACGAACAGGCTGAAGAAACGCTCAAGACCGTCAACGGCGACATCGATCCGGTGGTTATCGCGCTGAGAGAGAGCTGATTTGCCCAGTTTCTCCGCAATTTGCGCCAAAAGAAGCGCCCGTACTTATACGGCGCTTCTTTTTTATGCGGCGCGTTCCGCCGTTCTCCCCCGCGCGCGCCCATGCCAGTGCCGGCGCTGCAACCGGCCAAACGCAGCGCCGCGCCGGCGCGGAATACGCCATGCGTGAAATCCATTCGCCGCGCCCATGCGCATAAAACGATATTCACCTTTTCCCACAGCTGGGCGGCGGCATTGCGCCTGTACGCGCTCTCCCTAAGTAGAAATTTTGCTTCATATCGAGCAGCTTTTTTTGTGCGCCGCCGTGTTGAAATGTGAACGAAACTATGCTATAATGGTTAAAGAATGGCATTGAGCGCCGCGATCAGCGCCACGCCCGGCAGCCCCAGCGCGCCCACCGCCAGCGCGGAAAGCGGATTGAGCGGCAGGCTGTAGTTCAGCAGCGCGCCAAAGCGATTGATAATCATCAGCGCCAGCGCGCCCAGGAGACTGCCCGCCATCAGCCGCCACATCAGCCGCATGGGCACCAGCAGCAGCCAGCCGATCAGGTAGAGCAGCGTAAGACCCAGCGCAAAGGCCACAATCAATTCCCACGAAATCACGGCGCGTCCCCTCCCCTCGTCTGATCCATTCTACGGCAGACGGCGGGGCGGTATGCGCAAATCCGAAAGGAGTTTGTTATCAATGAGCATTTCCGTCAAGCCGTTTGGCCATCTGCCCTGCGGATGCGAAGCCAAGCTGTACACCATGACCAACAAGAGCGGCGCGTCCGTCTCCGTGACCAACTACGGCGGCATCCTCGTGAGCATCATCGTGCCGGACAAGACCGGCAAAATCCGCTTCCCCTTCCACGGCGAAACGATCCAGCTGGCGCAGAACTCCAACGGCCAGCATCTGCACGGCGGCAACGTCGGCTTCAACGCCAGGGTCTGGGATGTCGAGACGCGCGAGAACGCGGACGGCGACGCGCTGATCCTCACGCTGGTGAGCGCGGACGGCGAGGAGAACTACCCCGGCGAGCTGCACGTCACCGTGACCTATCGCTGGAACGATAAAAACGAGTTGTCGCTGCACTACGAAGCCGTTTCCGACAAGGATACCCTCTGCAACCTGACCAATCATTCCTACTTCAACCTCGAAGGCGACGCGTTCGGCACGGCGGCCAATCACACCGTGCGCATCGACGCGGATCGCTTCACGCCGATGGACAAGGACAGCATCCCGACCGGCGAGCTGCGCGACGTCACGAACACGCCGTTCGATCTGCGCGCGGGCAAGGTGCTCGCCGACGGCTTTGCCTGCGAGAAGAACGACGAGCAGCTGACGTTCGGCCAGGGCTACGATCACAACTTTGTGTTGAACGGCGCGGGGATGCGCGAGTTTGCCGAGGTGAGCGCGCCGGTGAGCGGCCGCGTGATGCGCGTATCGACCGATCTGCCCGGCGTGCAGCTGTATACAGGCAACATGATCGACTGCTTCAAGCCGGGCAAATGCGGCCGCGTGTATCAGAAGCGCGACGCGCTGTGCCTGGAGACGCAGTTCTTCCCGGACACGCCGAATAACCCCGCCTTCCCCAGCTGCGAGCTGAAGAAGGGCGAGAAGTACGACCACACGACGGTCTTCGCGTTCTCCGTAAAGTAACCGCCACACGAATGACGCCGCCGCGCGGCTTTCCCATTCAGCCCCAGCGTTCTGCCAGTGATGTCATAACGAATCATAAATCCATAGCAAAAGAAACGCCCACCCAAAGCGGCGTTTCTTTTTATATAACCATCTTCCGTCGGAATCGCCTTAAAAAGGGCCATAACCCCAAAGCAGACCGTTCGCCTCCGATGCCCTCACAGCGTCATGGAAACGCATGAGCAGGCGATCCCGCGCGAAATAAGAATCCCACCTTCCGCTGGCATACATCAGGCAGCAGACCTGCCCCAAGCGCAAAACCTTCCAAATAAAACCGCAGGACCGGCATAATTCAAACGCAAAGCGCCGCAAAAGAGCGTCAAGCACCCGCCGCACGGGACAACGCCTTTAAGAAGAAGCCGCGCCTAGGATTCGGTGCGCTGGAGGGTGATTGCGTAGGCGACGCGGGCATTTTTGAAGCGCTCGTGCCAGTCGTACGCCTGCCAGTCGGGGATCGTCAGGAACTGTGCGGCGGCGGTGCGGGCATAGCCGAACGGATCGACGCCCAGCGACTGGCAGTGCGCAGTCAGCGCGTCATAGCGCGTCGCCAGCGCGCTGGCAATCTCGTCCGGATTGAACGGAGCATCGGTCATCGACGCGAGCACGCACAGTTTCACGTCGATCACCGGCACGCCGCCGCGCAAATCGACCGACACGGCGGGCGGCCCCTGCCGCTCGAGGTTCATCGCAACGCCGTCCACGATCATCGCCATGGGCTGATCCGCGCCGCGCAGAAGATTCATCAGCTGCATCTCGCCGCCGCTCAATCGCCCGACCATGCGTCCGTCCTTCAGCAGCGCGCCGCCATAATACTCTTCGCGATTATCGCCCGTACGGTCGAGCGAGCCGGCATAGTCCGCGCCCGTCTCCGCACCCGATACGGCGGCCAGCACCGCGATGGGATCCTCATAGACCGACTCGCTCGCATAAAGCGCCGTGGCCAGCGTAACGCGCGGTATCGTGCCCAGCAGGCTGTACTGCTCCAGCGCAATGACCACGGAATCGGACAAACGCACGCCGATGAGCGCCTTCTGCTGTTCCAGCATATCGCGCGCGCTGCCCTGACAGATGATCAGCCCCGCCTCGCCGTAGAGCAGATGATACTGCTTGATCTCGCGCAGGAACATCCCGAAATCATCGCGCCGTGCCAGCTCCTCGGCAATGATCAGGCTCTTGATCTGCGACAGATTGAGCATCCGGGGGATCGTCTCGTTGAGCAGGGACAGCGCCGCCTCGAAATTCGCGCCCGTCGCCGAGGAGATCACATAGCCGCCGTCGTCACCCTCGCCGTCGGCCTTGGCCGCGCCGCCCAATGAGGGCACCTGTACGGAGACGGTCATTTCGCCGGTTTCCGCCGCGTCCACGGCCATTGTGACCGCGTAGGCCTGCCCCTCGACCTGCCGCGCCGCGCTGCATCCGCCCAGCAGGAAAATGAGCGGCAGAATCGCCAGCCAGCGTCTCATCAAACGCACCTTCTCTCTAAGAATTTGCACTTTGCGCGCCCCTCCTCAAACAATTATGCGAACAGGAGCCATCATGCGGCCACACGACCTGCCCGAACGGCCTTCGCTGTGCTTTAGGCTCCAAAGAGAGTCCGCAGTGCGGCTTCCACATTCAGCCCCAGCGTACTCCCTGCGGAAAGCAAATCAACGCCACTATGATTTTGCAAAAGCGCACACGCCGCGCCGCCGACTCCATTTCCCGTCCCTCGCTCTCCGCCGAGATCGCCATAAGGAAACGCCCCAGCGCGCAGTGAAGCAGCAAAACTCGATAAACGCACGACCTTTGAGAACGCGCTCATGGCGCTCTCGACCCACGGCGGAATAGAAACGCATGGCGGACATAAACCGAACGCCCAACACCCCGAGATTCGCTCAACCGCCCGTACGCCTTTCGAACGAAAC
>SFOF01000314.1 GCA_004552515.1 Clostridiales bacterium | reverse complement strand
GTATCTGCTGGGCGACGAGGAGCTTATCGCGCGCGCGGGCAAGTACATAGAATGGATGCTGGCTTCCCAGCGCGAGGACGGCTTCTTCGGCCCCAAGAACAACGACGACTGGTGGCCGCGCATGGTGGCGCTCAAGGCGCTTATCCAGTACTACACCGCCACCACCGACGAGCGCGTGCCCAAGTTCATGCTGAAATATTTCGCGTATGAGTATAAAAAGCTGGACGAACAGCCCATGATTGAATGGGCGGTTGCGCGCGGCGGCGACAACATGCTGTGCGCGATATGGCTGTACAACCTGACCGGCGCAAAGTTCCTGCTGGAGCTGTGCAAAAAGATCTCGGCGCAGACGCTGGACTGGGGGCGCTTCTTCAACACCTTCCCGTTCACGCGCTCGATGGCGCGCCATATACCGTGGGCCGAGATGGAGGCGGGCCGCGCAAAGGAAGCGGAGCTTTCGGGCGCGGACAGGCCCTATACCCGCACTCAGTACCATTATTCGCACGTAGTAAACGTGGGCATGGGTCTTAAAGCGCCCGCGATGAATTACCTCGTCAGCGGCAGCAGCAAGGATCGCGAGGCGTTTTACGAGGGCTGGCAGAAGCTTATGCGCTATCACGGCGTGGCCAGCGGTATGTTCAACGGCGACGAGCACCTGAGCGGCAACGCCCCCACGCAGGGCGCCGAGCTGTGCGCCATTGCCGAGATGATGTACAGCTGTGAGCTGCTGCCCACCACCGGCGCAGACTGGTCGGGCGCGGGCGATATATTGGAAAAGCTGGCCTTCAACGCGCTGCCCGCCGCCATCTCGGCCGACATGATGGCGCATCAGTATGATCAGCAGGTTAATCAGATCAGCTGCACCGTCGATAAGCGCCCCTGGTATAACAACGCGGACGATTCCAACATATTCGGTCTGGAGCCGAATTATGGCTGCTGCACCGCCAATATGCACCAGGCCTGGCCCAAATACGCCGCCTCGCTGTGGTATGCCACGCGCGACGAGGGCTTCTACTGCATGAGCGGCGCGCCCTGCACCGTCGCGTTTTTCTCCGGCGACGTGCCTGTGCGCATCAATGTGGAGACGTGCTATCCCTTCGAGCGCACGGTGAAAATCAGCGTTTCGCCGGCGCGGCCCAAGGCGTTTCCCCTCCGCGTGCGCATCCCGGCCTGGGCGAACGGCGCTCTGGGCGCGCTCGTCAACGGCGGGGAGTATGAGGGCGGGATTAAGGACGATTGTCTCGAGATCAATCGCGTCTGGCAGAACGGGGATTCCGTGACGCTGATTTACCCGATGGAGGCGCGCGTAACGCGCTGGAGCCGCCGCAGCGCCGCCGTCGAGTACGGCCCGCTGCTCATGGCCATGCCGATCCGCGCGGCGGAAAAGTGTATCCGCGAGGATCCCATCGCGCCCGATTATGAGGCGAGGCCGCAGAGCCGCTGGAATTTTGCGCTCGTTGCGGGCGGGAAGCTCGAGTATGTTCCTTCCCGGCGGGAGAGCGGCTTCGGCGCCGGCGAGGGGCCGTGCGTCCTTGCGCGCGCGGTCGAGCTGCCCGGCTGGAAAACGCGCGGCGTCAACTGCGCGCCGACACCGGTCGAGCCGGCGATTGCGGAGAGCCATACGCACGATGTGTGCCTTGTGCCCTATGGAGATACGGTGCTGCGCATCGCGCAGTTCCCATACGCCGCGCTCGGGCGTGATCTCGGCGTCGAATCGGACGCGCTTCCGGCCGAAACCGTGCGTCATATGGCCGCGCTGATTAAAAAGCAGCTTGAAATGAACGACGAAGCGAATAGGAGTTGACAGAATATGCCCCTGATCGATATGCCGCTGGAGAAACTTTATCAATTCGAGGGCCTCAACGAACGCCCCGCCGATATGGAGGAATACTGGGATCGCGCCATCGCCGAAATGGAGGCGCTGGGAACGGGCTGCGAGCTGATTCCCGCCGGTTTCCAGATCCCCGGCGCGGAGTGCTTTGAACTGTATTTCACCGGCGTGGGCGGCGCGCGCATCCACGGTCGTCTGGCGCGCCCGAAAAGACAGGCGGGCGTCAGGCATCCCGGCGTGTGCATTTTCCATGGCTATTCCGGCTCAGGCGGCTCGTTCAGCGGGCTGCTGCGCTGGGTGGCCGCCGGCTTTGTGGCGGTCAATCTGGACTGCCGCGGCCAGGCGGGCAAATCGGAGGACATCGTGCCGGTGCGCGGCAATACGCTGCACGGCCAGATCATCCGCGGCCTTGCCGATCCCGATCCGGACAAGCTGTACTTCCGCAATGTCTTTCTGGACACGGCGCAGCTGGCGCGCATCGTCATGGCCATGGACGACGTGGACGAGACGCGCGTGTGCGCGACCGGCGGCTCTCAGGGCGGCGGACTGACGCTGGCCTGCGCTGCGCTGACCCCGACGCTCTTCCGCGCCGCGCCCATGATGCCCTTCCTCTGCGATTACCGCCGCGTGTGGGAGATGGATCTGGACGTTCACGCTTATTCTGAGCTGCGTGAGTTCTTCCGCTATACCGATCCGCGCCATGAGCATGAGACGGAATATTTCACCAAGCTGGGCTATATCGACAATCAGCACCTGGCGCACCGCATCCGCGCCGAGGTGAAGATGTTTACGGGTCTGATGGACAACATTTGCCCGCCCTCCACGCAATTCGCCGCCTACAACAAGATTACTGCGAAAAAGAGCGTCGTGATCTATCCCGATTTCGCTCACGAGGGGTATCCTGAATCCGACGATCTGTGCATGAGCTTCT
>SFOF01000313.1 GCA_004552515.1 Clostridiales bacterium | reverse complement strand
GTCAGCTCGATCTCGCGGCCCTTCTTGTCCAGCGCGCGAACGACCACCTTTGTGGGGCGCTTGACGGTGCCTCGGCGGCCGGGCACGCTCAGGCAGCCCTCCACGCCGATTTCCTCGCCCTCGCTTTCGATGATCTCGGGATTGATCAGCTCAATCAGCCCGTCGCCCACGTCGATGACCACCATCCGGCGCAGTATGCCCACCTGGGGCGCGGCCAGTCCGCAGCCGTCGGCGGCGTACATCGTCTCGGCCATGTCCTTGAGCAGACCGATTGTGCGGCGGTCGATCTTCGTGACCGGATGCGACTTTTTGCGCAGCGTCTCGTCGCCAAGACGCAGTATTTTCATAACAGCCATGTTTTATCTCCTTTCGGGTCAGGATCGTCCGGCGCCCTCGCCCTCCGATTCCCGCCTTACGTCATTCTGAATATATAATAGGAAAAAGCGTCCCTACAGCATCGCCGTGGGATTGACCTCCAGCTCAACGCGCGCGCCGGGGCTTTCCTGCCGCTCCAGCTGCTCCATCTCGGCGATCACCTCGTCGGCGGTCGGGCGGGCATACATCTTGATGAACACCTGCCAGCGCACCTCGCCCCGCAGTCTATTGAGAGGCGCTTCGAGGGCGCGCATCTGGATCGTGTCCGCGCGCCATGCGGGATGGTCGTCCAGCAGGCGATTGAGCTGCGCTTCGAGCTGCTCCGCCGTCTTCTGCGCGATTTCCGGCTGCTTTGACGAGACGAGCAGCCGCGCCAGCACCGTAAAGGGCGGATACAGCCCGCGCCGGCGTATGGTTTCCTCCTTGAAATAGAACGCGCGGTAATCCTGCTTTGCGGCCAGCTGGATGCCGTAGTGATCGGGATCGTAGGTCTGCACGACGACCTTGCCCGGCGCATCGGCGCGCCCCGCCCGCCCGGCCACCTGCGTGATCAGCTGGAACGTACGCTCGACGCTGCGGTAATCGGGCACATGCAGGCTCAGATCGGCCGCAACCACGCCCACCAGCGTCACATTGGGGAAATCAAGCCCCTTGGCGATCATCTGCGTGCCGACCAGCACGCGCGTCCTGCCGCTGCGGAAATCGCCGAGGATCTTCTCATGCGCGTCCTTCGCCGTGGTCGTGTCCACGTCCATGCGCGCGACTGCGACGTCGGGGAAGAGCTTTCTGACCTCCTCCTCGACCTTCTGCGTGCCCGTGCCGAAATATTTGATGAACTTGCTGCCGCACTCGGGGCACACGCGCGGCGGCACGCGCACATCGCCGCAATAGTGGCAGTGCAGCAGCCCGTCCGACTGATGATAGGTCATCGACACGTCGCACTGATTGCATTTTTCGACGTGTCCGCACGCGCGGCAGGACACAAATGTCGAATAGCCGCGCCGGTTGATGAACAGGATCGCCTGATGCCCCGCCTCGAGACACGCGCCCAGCGCCTCAATCAGCGCCGCGCTGAATATCGTGCGGTTGCCCTTGACCAGCTCCTCGCGCATATAGACGATTTCGACCTCTGGCAGCCTGCGTCCCTTGACGCGCTGCGTCATCTCGATCAGCGTGAGCCGGTTGACCGGCCGCACGCCCGGCATGGCCTTCATGTAGGTCGCGATCGAGGGCGTCGCGCTGCCCAGCAGCAGCACGCCATGGTGATAATCGCACCGCCAGCGCGCCACCTCGCGCGCGTCATAGCGCGGACGGCTGTCCGAAATGTAGCTCGACTCGTGCTCCTCGTCCACGATGATGATTCCGGGGTTTTCCAGCGGCGCGAACACCGCCGAGCGCGCCCCGATGACCACGCGCGCCTCGCCCGAACGGATGCGCTTCCATTCGTCGAAGCGTTCGCCCGCCGACAGCCGCGAGTGGAGCACCGCCGCGTCCGCGCCGAAGCGCCGCCTGAACCAGTCCACCATCTGCGGCGTGAGCGAGATTTCCGGCACGAGTATAATCGCGCCGCGCTCGTCCGAGAGCGCCCTTCGCACCGCGCGGATGTAGACCTCCGTCTTGCCGCTGCCGGTCACGCCGTGCAGGAGGAACCGCCCGCCGCCCGAGGACAGCGCGTCCTCCAGCTGGCGAACCGCCGCCTGCTGCGCCGGCATCAATTCGGGATCCGGCTCCCTTTCGCCGGAAAGCGCCGCATAGGGCGTGCGCCGCACCTGATCCGTGACGATTTCCAGCACGCCCAGCGCCGCCAGCTTGCCCGCCGCGCCCGGAGAAATGGCGTTGAGGAACGGCAGGGGCTTGGGGCCGTCGACGGTCTTTTCGCGCACCTTGCCGCCGCGCATCTGGGCGGGGATCATCTGCCGAAGCCCATCGACCAGATTGCAATGATACTTTTTGCGCATCCACTGCGCCAGCTCGATCATCTCGGGCAGGATGACCGGATAATTCTCAAGGACACGAATAACCGGGCGGATGATCTTCTCATCCAGCTCGGTTTCATCGCTCAATTCTATGACAAAGCCCTCGATCGACTGCCGCCGGAACGGCACCTCGACGCGCTGCCCCGGCACGAGCGTCAGCCCCTCCGGGATTTTATAGGTAAACAGCCGGTCAACCTGTTCGCTGGACAGATCGACGATCACCTCGGCGTACTTCATGGCCGCATCAGCTCCAGCGCGCGGTCGAGAATCGCGTCGGCCACGTCGCGCTTGCTCATCAGCGGCAGCTCGCGCGCGTCGGAGCGCGTCACCAGCGTCACGCGGTTGGTATCGCCCGCAAAGCCCGCGCCCGGCTGCGTCACGTCGTTGGCCACGACCATATCGGCGTTCTTTTTGTCGAGCTTTTTGCGCGCGTTGGCGATCAGATCGTCCGTCTCCGCGGCGAAGGCCACGAGCACCTGACCCTCATGCTTGTCGCGCCCCAGCTGCGCGGCGACGTCCGGATTGGGCGTGAGCTGAAGCGTCATGCCCTCGCCGGTTTTCTTGATCTTGTGCCGCGCCGCTTCAAGCGGCCTGAAATCGGCGGGCGCGGCGGCCTGTATGACCAGATCGGCGGATTTCGCGCGCTCGGTCACCTCGCGATAGAGATCGAGCGTGGAGGTGACGGGCACCGTTTCCACGCCGCGCGGCCTTTCCAGCGCCACGGGGCCGGACACCAGCGTCACGCGCGCGCCGCGCCGTGCGGCGGCCTCGGCGATGGCATAGCCCATTTTGCCGCTCGAGCGGTTCGACAGAAAGCGCACCGGATCGACCATCTCCCGCGTGGGGCCGGCGGTCACCAGCACGTGCTTCCCCGCCAGATCGTCCTGCCCGCGCAGAAGCTCGCAGACGCGCGCGACGATCGTCTCCGGCTCGCTCATGCGGCCGATGTCCTCGTCGCCGCAGGCCAGATGACCGCTTTCCGGACCGACGGTCAGCACGCCGCGCCCCTTGAGCGTCTCGAGGTTTTCCTGAAGCGCCGCGCTCCTGTACATGGCGCAGTTCATCGCCGGCGCGATGAGGATCGGGCAGACGACCGCCATGGCCGTCGTGGAGAGCAGATCGTCCGCAATGCCGTGCGCCATCTTGCCGATGATGTTGGCCGTCGCGGGGGCGATCAGCAGAAGATCAGCCGCCTTGGCCAGCGAGATGTGTTCGATTTCAAAGCTGTGCTCGAACGCGCTCACCGCGACCTGATTGCCGGAGAGCGTCTCAAACGTCAGCGGCTGAACGAAGCGACAGGCGTGCTCGGTCAAAACCACGCGCACATTGGCGTGCAGCTTTTTGAGCCGGCTGACGATCTCGCAGGCCTTGTAGGCCGCGATGCCGCCCGTCACGCCCAGCACGACGCACTTTCCCTCAAGCATGGCCCATCGCTCCCTTCTCATCGATTACAGATGATCGTTCTCTTCCGGCTTGGTTTCAAACTCCAGCGTCTCCTCCGCCGCGCTCTTGTTCGCGTCGCGGGTGTAGGTGATCAGCCCGCGGTTGATCTCCTCGATGGCGATCACCAGCGGCTTGGTGTCCTTGGGCGTGATCAGGGGCTGAGCGCCGCCGATGAGCTGACGGGCGCGCTTGGCCGCCTCGACCGCCAGCGTATAGCGGCAGTCAACCTTGTCGAGCAGTTCGCCGATGGGCGGATTAATCATGGCCATATTAAAGAACCTCCTTAAAAGACTGTCTGATCTGATCGATGACGTTCTTCATTTCCGCCGTGCGCAGGCGGGAGACGTTGATGATGTTCTCCACCGCGCGCACAGCCTGATCCAGATCGTCGTTGACGAGCACATAATCGTAGGCGTAGGCATAGCCCAGCTGAGAAGCCGCGTCGTGCAGGCGCTTTTTCGCCTTTTCCGGCGTTTCGGAGCCGCGCCCGATCAGCCGCTTTTCAAGCTCCTCATAGCTCGGCGGCAGGATGTAGATCAGCACGGCCTCGGGATCGGCCGCCTTGACCTGCAGCGCGCCCTGCATATCGATTTCCAGAATGACGTCGTTGCCCTCTTCCTTCTGCTTGCCCACAAAGCTGCGGGACGTGCCGTAAAAATCGTCGTGGACGTGCGCGTATTCGTAAAAATCGCCCTCTTCGATCATCCGGCTGAACGCCTCGGGCGTAATAAAGTGGTAGTGAACGCCGTTGACTTCCATGCCGCCGTCCTGGAGCGGGCGCGGATGGCGCGTCGTGCAGGACACGGACAGCGCGATGCCGTCCACCTCCTCGGCGAGCCGCTTGCAAATCGTGCCCTTGCCCACGCCCGACGGGCCGGAAATGACAAACGTCAATTTTTTCTGCATGGCGGGATTATGCCTCCTCTTCTTCATCCGTAAGGGACTCGCGCGCTTCCATGCGATGCGCGATCGTCTCCGGCTGCACCGCCGAGAGCACGAGATGCTCGCTGTCGACGACCAGCACGGCGCGCGTGCGCCGCCCGCAGGTCGCGTCGATGAGCAGACCACGCTCACGCGCGTCCTGAATCATGCGCTTGACCGGCGCGGCGTCCGGCCCGACAATGGCCACCACGCGGTTGGCCGAAACGATGTTGCCAAATCCGATGTTGATGAGCTTCAGCGGCACGAACGCCACTCCCTTTCCAATCGCGTTTTA
>SFOF01000312.1 GCA_004552515.1 Clostridiales bacterium | reverse complement strand
CTTTTCGTATTCGGTCATGCGCTCAAGGCGCTCAAGATCGGTTTCGCGGGGCATTTTTGTCACTTCCGTTCGTAAAAATCAGGCGATGAGAGGAAGAATATCGGACCGGCGGCGTTTCCGTTCGCCTATGCGCGGGCCGATTCGGCGCGGCTGTTCCTTCAAAAGGCCGTCCTGCCTGGGGGCGGGAAGCGCTGCGCTCATGGAGCGCCGCCTTAGCGCAGGAATCGAGGAGACAAATCGCGTTCCCCGGCGCTTTCAGGCGAAACAGAGTCAGGCGCTGCCCTTTATCCCTTCGGCCTGCCTTTGGCGGCGTTGCTGCCGCGGCCTTGCTCTTCGGCGCGCTCTTTCCATCGCCGCGCGGCGGGCGGGAGCGCTGCGTTCACAAAGCGCCGCCATGGCGCGGCAATCGGTCGGACAAACTGTGCCTTTCGGCGTTCTCCGCTGCTCCTCTTTATCCCTTCGGCCGGCGGCTCTTGCCGGTTGGCCGCCCCTTCGGCCTGCCCTTGGCGGCGCTAGAGGCGGAACGCGGCGGCGCGCTCTTTGAGGGTCTTGATGCGCTGCTTCGGGGCGCGCTCTGGCCCTTCGGCGCGCCTTTTCCATCACTGCGGGGCGCATCGCGGCGCGGCGGGCGGGAGGAGGGCATGCGGCGCGGAGGCTTTTTCTTCATGTCGGGGCGCTCGTCCAGTTCAGCCTGCAAAACGTGGACAGGCTCCGCGTCGCGCGCACATTCGCCGGGCTTCTGAATGGAGATCTTTCCAATAAGTCCCGCGCGGAATTCGTCCAGCACGAGCGCCGAGGCGCGGCTGACGTCCGGTTTGCCGCCCGCGAGCAGCCAGCCGCGGCCGATGCAGATGCGGTCGAGCACCGTGGGCGTTTCGTGCCATTCGCCGTCGTATTCGGGCTGCGGAGGATCGACGTCCTCGGGCGTGATGTGAAAGCGCTCGCACACGGCCTGCGGCGAGAGGGAGAACAGCAGCTTCACCAGATCGATGGCCAGGCCCTCGCTGTCCAGAATTTCGTCGCGAATGGAGCCGAGATAGGCCAGCAGGCGCGCGTCGCCCTGATCGCTCAGATGCGGCCAGAGCATACCGGGGGTGTCCATCAGCTCGAGGTACGGCCCGACCTTGACCCATTGCTTGCTGCGCGTTACGCCCGGGCGGTCGCCGGCCTGCGCGATGGTGCGGCCGAATATGCGGTTGATGAACGTCGATTTGCCCACGTTCGGTATGCCGATGACCATCAGGCGCGCCGTCTTGTTCACGCCGCGCGCCTTCATGCGCTCGATGGCGGGCGCGCAGGCCTCCTCAATGGACGCCATCACATCGTGCGTGCGGCCGCCGTTTGAATTAAAGCGAATGGGGTGCAGACCCATCTGGCGGTAGTGTTCGAGCCAGCGGGACGTGACCGCGTCGTTGGCCAGATCGGCCTTGTTGAGGATCAGTATGCGCGTTTTGCCGCGGCAGAGGTAGTTGAGATCGGGATTGCGCGTAGCCTGGGGGGCGCGTGCGTCGCACAGTTCGATCACCGCATCGACCGAGCTGAGCTGCTCGATCAGCATACGGCGCGTTTTGGCCATATGGCCGGGATACCAGTTGATCTCCGGCATGAAAACACCTCCCTGGGGTGTGAAGTGATGGGGGAAAGGCGATGGGCGGGGATCATTGCTTCATAAGCGATCACAATGCGCCGCTATGCCGCCCGATGTCGTTCAGGTTATAACAAAGTTCGCCTGCGCGACAGATGATAGAGAACGTCAGCGCAGTTCGGAACGTTGCTTTCACGCGCGTTCGTGGGAAGGCCGCCCGATACCCGCCGATCCGGCGCTGAATCGCTTTTTTTGCGCGAATCATTCGCCTGCCGGGCGTTGAAGCGCATCGGCGCGGTGCGGAGGGTCTGCGCCTGATTTCATTCGGAGCCGTGCGAAAGTTTGCCTCCATGACGTGCGTTTGCCGACAGGGTATGGAGCTTCCGTCGCGCCAGTTCGCCTGACGAGCGCCGAAACGCATCGGCAAGGGCGCGTCCGCTCAAATCCGCTTGCATAACGCGCGCTTTCGCTGATGCGGCGTTGAGCTTCCGGCGCGCCAGTTCGCCTGACGAGCGCCGCAGCGCATCAGTATGAGCGTGCTTACTCAAGACCATGAGAAACCCGCTTGCATGGCGCACATTCCGGCGCGGCGTGCGGATGCGATCATGCGCGCGGCAAAACCGGCGGAGCGTGAACGACGCCGCACGAACGCAAAAGCATTGGATAAAAAACAAAGACCGCGCGGACGCGGTCTTCTGTTCGAGAATTACTTCTCCTTAACCTTGGCTGCCTTACCGCTGAGATTGCGCAGGTAATACAGCTTGGCGCGGCGAACCTTACCGCGACGGACAACGGTAATGGAGTCCACGCGCGGAGAGTGCAGCGGGAAAGTACGCTCGACGCCGACGCCGTAGGAAGTGCGGCGAACGGTGAACGTTTCGCGGACAGAGCCGTTGCGGCGGGCAATAACCACGCCTTCGAACGCCTGCAGACGCTCGCGAGTGCCTTCGACAACCTTCACTTCGACGCGAACGGTATCGCCGACGGCAAACTCGGGAATATCGGAACGCAGCTGAGCGTTCTCGATGGAACGGATGATCTCATTCATGGGAATATCCTCCTTTCCTCCAGGACGTTCGTATCCAGTACACTGTGTACAGACAGAGGACCGCCCGATTAACAGCAATATTATACCACAGTCCGGCGCGCTGGACAAGCAAACTCAATGTAAAATTCGCAGGAAAAGCACTGCGAACAGCGGAT
>SFOF01000311.1 GCA_004552515.1 Clostridiales bacterium | reverse complement strand
GATACCTCCGGCCCCTACGCCGGCGCGGCGCTGATGGAAAACGGCGCCGTGACGCACGAAATCGCCGCCTGCCATGGGCTGACGCACTCGCAGACCGCCATGCCCATGCTCGATCAGGCGCTGGAAGCGGCGGGGCTCGAGCCTTCCGATATCGATCTCTTCGCCGCGGTGGCCGGGCCCGGCTCGTTCACCGGCGTGCGCATCGGCGTATGCGCGGTCAAGGGACTGGCGCACGGCTGCGGCAAAAGGGCCGTCGCGATCGACGCGCTCGAGGCGCTCAGCGTGAATGCGTTCGGCTTTCCCGGCATAATCTGCCCGATCCTCGACGCGCGCCGCTCGCAGGTCTACTGTGCCGCCTTTCGGTTTGCCGCGGGAGAGCTGCCCGAGCGCATACTGCCCGACGACGCGCTGCCGCTGACCGAGTTCATCGCGCGCCTGCCGCAGCATGAAAAGTGCCTGTTCCTGGGCGACGGGCTAAACGTTCACTTCCCCGCCATACGCGCGCTGATGGGCGACCGCGCGATCGCCGCGCCCGCGCCGATGGCGTTCATCCGTCCCGCCGCCGCCTGCTATCTGGCCGAAAAGCGGCAGGACGAGGCGGTCGAGCCCATGCTGCTCAAGCCCCTCTATCTGCGCGCGCCGCAGGCCGAACGCGAGCGCAGCGCCCGCCTGAGGCTGGAAAAGGAGACGTAAATCATGCCGGAAATCACCGCGTCGCTGATGACGCTTGAGGACGTGGACGCGGTTCACGCCATCGAGGAAGCCACCTTCCCCACGCCCTGGTCGCATGACGCGTTTGTCAATGAGGTCACCGAAAACAGATGCGCGCGCTATATCGTGCTCAGGGAGGACGGCGTGTGCGTCGCCTATGCCGGGATGTGGCTCATCATGGACGAGGGGCACATCACCAACATCGCCGTGCGCGCGGATAAGCGCGGCCTGGGCTACGGCGAGTCGGTCACGCGCGCGCTCATTCAGCTGGCCGCCGATTCCGGCCTGTCGTTTCTGACGCTGGAATGCCGCCGCTCGAACGCCGTGGCGCAGTCGCTCTATCACAAGCTGGGCTTCAAGGACGTAGGTTTCCGAAAGCGCTATTACGAAAACAGCGAGGACGCGCTGATCATGTATCTCCAACCGCTGCCGGAGGGACACCCCGAGAACGACCCGTTCCTGAAAAGCGAATAGTTTTGACCGCCGCAGTCAGTCTCGATTGCGGCGGCGCTTTTGGGCTGGACACATGGCCGCGCTTCCCCTGCGCCCTTATTCACGGCCCGATAAGAGAGAGGCGCTATATCCGCTTCCCGAATTGCTCGCGCCGGTGGACAGTTTCCCGTCCGTCGGACGGGGGACGGTCCACATTTTTCAGCGCGGGCGGTTCGTTTTTTTTCATATTACTTCAGGCACAGCGGCTCTTCAAACTCGAGCTTAAACACCGTGGCGTTGGGATTGAGCGTCCCCGCAGCGGTCAGGTCGATCCAGAGCACACCCAGATCGCCCCGCGTGGACAGCTCCGCGCCGGTATCCAGCCGCGTGACGCGCGCCGGCTTGCTCGCCAGCCCCTTGACCAGCAGATAATTGGCCGCGCGGTCATAGGCGATGAGATAGAGCGTCTTTTTGTCGGCGCTCAGCGTGGACGCGCCGTTAAACAGCCCATCCGGCAGGCCGCGCCGCGTGTCGTAGATCGCCTCGGCATTGGGACGAATCCACGCCCCCAACCCCTTGAGGATCTCGACCGCGCGCGGATCGAACCGCCCCTCCGCGTCCGGCCCCACGCCCAGCAGCAGATTGCCGCCGTGGCCAACGCACTCCGTAAAGATGCGCACAATGCGTTCGATCGGCTTGTAATCGTTGTCCTGCGGCGCGTAATCCCAGGAACGATTGACGGTCGTACACAGCTCCCACGTCTCCTCGGGCGGCCTGACCGGCAGCGCCTGCTCGGGCGTTTCGTAATCGCCCCACGCGCCCAGGCGGGAATTGACAATGACCTGCGGATCGCGCGCCTTGATCTCGTCGCGCAGCTCCCGCATCTCAAAGACCGCGGGGCCGTGCGGGAAATCGCCGTCGAACCAGAGCAGCTCGGGATGGAATCGCTCCATCAGCTCGCGCACCTGCCCGTTGCGGAAGGCCAGAAAGCGCGCCCAGCCCGCTCTGTCCTCCATCTGATCGTCCGGCCTCACGTTCATGGGACTGGTGAAAAGCGCGTTATCGCGGCGCGGCGCATGGAGCGACGGAAAATCGGGATGCGACCAGTCGGCGTGCGAAAAGTACAGCCCGACGTGCAGGCCGGCATCGCGCATGGCCTCGCAGTAGGGCGCGATCACGTCGCGTCCGACGGGGCTTTTCTTCACGATGCTGTCGTCGCTCAACGCCGTGTCCCACATGGCCACGCCGTCGTGGTGCTTCGTAGTCAGCACGGCATAGCGCGCGCCCGCCTCCTTAAACAGCGCCGCCCACGCCGCCGGATCGTAGCGCGCGGCGGTAAAGCCGTCGTACTGCGCAAAATAGTCCTCCCTGCTCAACGTCGGCCACGGCACGTCCTGTCCGTGATAGTACATGGCCCAGGACTCCGGCACGCCTTTGACCGAATAGATGCCCCAGTGCAGGAATATGCCCAGCTTGGCCCGATGGAACCAGCTTTCCTCCGGAATGCGCGTCATTGTGTTTCCTCCTGTCTGATTGGTATTCGTGCGCCGTATGGACTGAGTATAACATCTTTTCCCGTGCCGCACAAGGAAGAAAACGCCGTTTTCGAGCCTATCGTTTCAAACAGCGGCCTTTTGTGCGCCACAAAAAAAAGCGCCCGAGCGATGGGGCGGGGTTCA
>SFOF01000310.1 GCA_004552515.1 Clostridiales bacterium | reverse complement strand
CGCATGGGAATCTCCAGCCGCGGCGCGCAGTATACGTCATGCTCGTCCGCAATCAGCGCGCCCTCCGCGCCCAGCGACACCGCCGCAATGCCCACGCCGCGCTCGATCAGCCCTCGCGCCGCGCGCGCAATGTCGTCAAGCGTTCTGAGCGGTTCGCCGGTCAGCTCCTCCAGCTCGTCGCGGTTGGGCTTCACCAGAAACGGTTTGGCCTCCAGCCCCGCGCGCAGCCGCAGACCGTCCGCGTCCAGCACGCAGCGAACGTTCTTGCGCGCGATTCGCTCCATGACCGTCCTGTAATAATCGGCGGGGCAGGCGGGCGGCAGGCTGCCGGAGAGCACGATCAGCTCGCTCCCTCGCGCGCAGCCCTCGATCACGCGCGTCATGTCCTCGAGCGCCGCGTCGGTCACGGGCGCGCCGGACTCGTTCAGCTCAGTGATGCAGCTCGCCGATTCATCGAACACCTTGAGATTGGTGCGCAGGCTGCCCGGCACGTCCACCGCGCCCACAGCGACATGCTCGGCGCACAGCTTTTCAGTCAGCGGCGCGCTCCCCATCTCGGGCAGGAAGAGCACGCAGCACGCGTCCAGCCCCAGCCGTGAAAGCGTCACGGCGACATTCACGCCCTTGCCCCCCGCGTCTGTGCGCGCCGAGCGGATGCGGTTCAGCCCGCCGGGAACGAGCGCGCTCACGGACACCGTTTTATCGATACAGGGATTCAGGCAAACCGTGGTGATCATGCTCCTTCATCCTTTCAGCCGTTCAGAATGAATATATATTAGCACGCGCGCGCCGCCCCTTCAAGCCTATTCCTGTAAAAGCAGGCGCATAGCCCGCCGCCCCGAGCGCATATATATCACTGTTGCTTCCGATTATAATCACCGTTTCCGAAACGGCTTATCCACAGGAGGGATGTCATGATGGAATCTGCATACACGCTTGAGGGCGGCGGTCAGGCGCTCGTCCTGCTGCCCGACGCCGCTCAAACCCCCGACGCGCTGGCTCCGCTGTCCCACGCGCTCCATGCCGGCGGGCTGACCGTCTCCGTTCCCGCGCTTGAGCTGGGCGCGCGGCCCTGGCGCGAGTCGGTTGTCGCGGCGCGCGCAGCGTTCGTCCGTCTGCGCGAGCGCCATGTCTGCGTATCGGTGTGCGGGCTGGGCGCGGGCGCATGGGCGGCGCTCATGCTGGCCGAGGAATACACGCCCGAGCATCTTATCATCGTCGCGCAGGAATCGGCATCCGTCAACCGCCGCGCCCGCTGGGAGGTGCGCCGGCTCAGGCGGCGCGCGTCGATCGATCTGTTCGCGCTGAGCACGCGCGCGCAGGTGCTCACGGCCTCGCCCGAGCGTCAGGCTGTGCGTCAGGCCAGTCGCTTCACACGCCTCCTGCGTCTGCCCGCCGCGCAATCGGTCGGCTCAGGCGAACTGAGCGCGGCCATCTGCCGCCGCATGGGCCTGTACGAGTCTGCCGGGCAGCCCGAGCCGTCGCTGACGTAAGTCTGACCGGCGGATTTTCGCGCGCAAAAGCGGCAAATAGGGCATTTTTTTCGCCCGCCGTCAATTCGCCGCGAATTATTTAAGTTTCAGAAAAAAATAGGGCTTGTCAGGCGGCGCTGTTGCGTGTATAATAATATAAGTGCAATGTGCAACTAAGCCTGAAAGGACGATTTGTCAATGAAAACACGCGCGTGGAAACTCCTGGCCCTTGTGCTGGCCCTGGCGCTGGTTCTGACCGGCTGCAACCTGATCGAGGTCGATCCCGAGAAGGACAACGCCGAGGTCGTCGCCAGCGTCAATGATGAGAAGATCACCAAGGGCGACGTCAAGGATACATACGACTACTACCTGAGCTACTACAGCTATCTCTATCAGTACTACTACGGCAACAGCGACGACGGCGCGATCATCCGCAACGGCACGCTCTACCGCGAGGACAGCTACGTGGACTGCGACATGTGCGTGCTCTACTGGGACGGCACCATGGAAAATATGCAGGCAGTTGCGGAAAATATTGAGAACACCTACGGAAAAGATGTCTATATCGCAGAGACGTCCTACTGCTATACGACAGAGGACAGCGACGGCTTTGCGAACAGCTTTGCCGGCACGGAGGATCTGGTGGACGGATATGCGGCGACGGTGCAGAGCCAGGCGACGATGATCCGCGATATCTGTGCAGCGGCGGACGAGGCGGGAGCGCTCGGCGTCTTTTACTGGGAAGGCACCTGGATTCCGGTCGGAGATGCCGATGCGGATAACACAGCCCTCTGGGAAAAATACGGAAGCGGCTGGGCGAGCAGCTATTCGGCGGACTATGATCCGGACGACGCCGGTCTGTATTACGGAGGCTGTTCCTGGGACAATCAGGCGATGTTTGATTTTACGGGACATCCGCTTGCCTCATTAAATGTATTCAAGTATTTGAAATATGGCGCGACAGCGCCGCTTGCCGTAGATTTTATTCCGGAGGTTGCGGTAACCTGCGATGTGGGCGGCGAGGTGACGCTGCCGGATACGGTAGAGGTGGTATACAATGACCGCTCGGCGAATACACAGGAGGACGTGACCTGGGATGCAGAGCAGCTTGCTGCGATTGATACGAGCGAGGCGGGAAGCTACGAGGTGGCGGGAACGCTTGCGGACGGTACGGCAGTGACGGCACAGGTTGAAGTGGAGATGGTGAATTACGTCTTAAATCCGAGCTTTGAGGATGAGGACACTTCGATGTGGAAGGTTTCCTACGAGGGAGAGAATAATCCGACCGATTTCCAGAACAAGGCGGATGATGCCTACACCGGAGATATCGCGTTCCATTTCTGGTCGGGAGAT
>SFOF01000309.1 GCA_004552515.1 Clostridiales bacterium | reverse complement strand
TGATCACCCCCATCGCCTGCGAGGAAGGCCTCCGCTTCGCTATCCGTGAAGGCGGCCGTACCGTTGGCTCCGGCGTTGTCACCAAGATCATGGAATAATCATAAGCGGGCAGGTTCGGGAGAAGCGTCGCTTTGACCGGACGAGCTTCGCAGCCTGATATTTCAGTATTCATGCAAGTTCCATGCCTTTCGGTATGGGACTTGCATTTGCATACGGGGTTTTCCGAAAAATGGCGCATCTGGAAAGCGCCCGTGCATGAAACTTCGCAAAGCGCACTGCGGCTGGCAGCGGGGAGGATGGGCATGAGCCAGAAGGACACGGAAGCGGTCAGGAAGAAAAAGAAGAAGAGCGGCTCTTCGGGCAAAAAGAGCGCCGTGAAGAGCAAAAAGAGTACACAGGATAAGAAGCGGACGCGCGCGTCCGAAAAGACGGCCGTCAAGCTGACGAAAGCGGAAAAGCTGAAAAAGCGCCGGCGCAGGACGATTGCCCGCATTGTGCGGCGCGTGCTTTTGAGCCTGTTTACGCTCATCGCGCTGGTCGTGTTTGGCGCCTATGAGCTGCTCGGCGAAATCTTCAAGGGCCCTTCGCAGACGGCGGGCGACATACTGACCATCTCTCTGCTTGAAAGCAGCGCCGGCAAGTTCGTGCCGTATCTGTACTATTCGGCCGACGAGGTGGAGAACATCAAGAACCGCAACCGCCTGATCGAGAGCGAGGAGGAAACCAACACCAGCCTGATCGTCATCGAGACGCCTGAGCCGGTTAAGGAGGGCGAAACGCCGGCCCCGGCTGAGGACGACATCACCGTGGAGACGGTGACCGGCGCGACCTACAAGGGCTGGATGCTGATCGTCAAGGATCCCTCGCGCGTGAAGGTGGGCGTGTCCAGCGACAGCTTCTCGGAGGGCCGCGGCGGCATGCACATCGACGAAATCGCCGAAAAATACAGCGCCGTGGCAGCGATCAACGGCGGCGCGTTTGCCGACAGCGGCGGAACCGGCAACGGCGGTATGCCCAGCGGCCTGACCATTGCGGACGGCAAGATCTGCAACTCCCAGGGCGGCGCGGAGCACACCACCGTGGGCTTTGACAGCAACAACATACTGGTCGTGGGCAAGTTCACCAAGGCCAAGGCCAAGGAAATGGGGCTGCGCGACGCGGTGTCCTTCGGGCCGGCGCTCGTGGTCAACGGCGAGCCGTCCAAGTTCGAGGGCGTCAGCTCCGGCCTCAATCCCCGCACAGCCATCGGTCAGCGCGCGGACGGCGCGGTGCTCATGCTGGTCATCGACGGTCGCCAGGTCAACAGCCTGGGCGCGAGCATGGCCGATCTGGTTGACGTGATGGTGCGCTATGGCGCGGTCAACGCCTGCAACCTGGACGGCGGCTCTTCGTCGAACATGGTCTATGAGGGCGAGATTCTCAACGATGGCGTGGCCGTGACGGGATCGCGTCGGATCCCGACGACGTTCGTCGTTCAGTGAGAGGAGGCGCGCGTATGAAGGACTCCGAAAAGACTGCGGCCAAAACCGCAAAAAAGGCGGCTTCCGAACCGAAGCGCATTACGGCCAAGGCGCGCCGCCGCAAACGGCGCAAGATCCATACGGCCATATTCTACAGCGTCTACGCGGTGATTATCATCGCCGCGCTGATCGCCGTGAACGTGGGCAAAGGTAAGCTGCGCGCCAGCATGGAGGGCTACGAGGCCTCTCAGCCCAAGTATGCCGCCGAGGCCGCCGCGCAGATATTCACGCAGCGGGATTACGCCGCGCTGTTTGACTGGGAGGATCAGTCGGTCTTTGCCGCGCAGCATGAGACGCGCGAGCAGTACGTCCAGTATATGACCGATCTGCTCGCCGGCAAGGAGATCACCTGGAGCGAGGGCTACAGCACCGAGGCCGACACGAAGCTCTATGTCGTCAAGGCGGACGGCAGCAAGATCGGCGATTTTACGCTGCGCCAGAGCGCCGAGCCGGACGAGAGCGGCTACAGACAGTGGCGGCTGGACGACGTGAAGCTCTATGTGCTCGCCGCGTCCACCTATACCGTGAAGGCGCCCGCGCGCTCGACGGTCACCGTGGACGGCGTGACGCTGGACGACGGCTGCGTGACCGAGGACAACATTCCGCTGTTCACCGTCTCGCTCAAGCTGCCCGATACCGCGAAGGTGCCCACCGCGAAGGTGTATACGTTCTCGCGCTATTTCGGCGTGCAGGACGTGCGCGTGACCGACTGGCGCGGCAACGCGAACGCCGTGACGCAGAGCGGGCGCGATTACACCGCCGCGTTCAACTATGACGACGAGGATCTGAGCGTCAACGAGGAGCGCATCATCGAGACGGTCCGGAAGATGTCGTGCAGCATGACCAACGACTACAAGGACTACCGCTTCAAGCGCGAGTGCGTCGTGACCGACTCGCCGGCCGCCAAGTACATCGATGCGTACGACAGCGACTGGGTGGCCAAGCACACGGGCTATGATTTCCTCAATATGCGCATTGATCACTACATCAGCTATTCGGACGACTGCTTCTCGGTCGAGGCGCACTATGACTATCAGATCAAGTATCGCAAGGCCGATCCGGAGATTTATCCCACGGCCTACAACCTGCTTTTTATGCGCGTGGACGACGAATGGCGGCTGTACGACTTTACGCTGATCGCGTGAGACGGCTTCCAATGTTATTTATGAAGGAAATTTTCCAAATGGATTGACAAAGAGGCCGGAATATGATAAAGTAGTAAGGCGTGTTCAAGGGGTTTATTTCTCATACTTTTCAATAGGAGGTGTCGCAGATGGCATCCGATAAGCGCGTTAAGATTACGCTGTCC
>SFOF01000308.1 GCA_004552515.1 Clostridiales bacterium | reverse complement strand
GCATGAATCTTGTGCGTTGCGCCGCCGGGCGTGCCGAAATAGTAGTCCCACACGCCGCCGATGCCGCCCTGTCCGCACGGCGCGCCGCCCTTTTCAACGGCGATAACGGACAAGCCCTGCCGCGCGGCGAGGATCGCCAGCTCGGTGCCCG
Organism: Clostridiales bacterium; assembly: GCA_004552515.1. GTDB lineage: Bacteria > Bacillota > Clostridia > Christensenellales > Aristaeellaceae > Firm-10. The sequence goes on along the minus strand of SFOF01000308.1, from coordinate 3,092 downwards.
CCGTGCCCAGCCCCGCCACGAGCAGATCGCACTCGGCGCCAAAGGCGGGAGACGCGTCCAGCGCGGCGCTTTGATTGTGCCTTAATGTCATCAGACGCATAGGCTTCCCTCCTCAAAGGCACGCATGAGATCGCCGCAGGAAACGGAGGGCCGGAACGTCCAGCCGCGCGAGAGATCTGCGCGCACCGGCGCATCGTAGAGAATCGCCGGCTCGACCGGCTCGGCGGCCAGCTCCCAGCCGATGCTTTCGGCATACAGCGCGCGCCACACGTCGCGCAGGGCAAAGCGCGTTTCCTGCCAGCCGGCGTTGCGATCGACCGGCACGCACAGGATCGCTTCGTCCGGCAGAAGGCCGTATTCGATGTGAACGCCCCGAGGAAGGACGGGCAAAAATCCCGTCGTCCTGAGCAGCGGCACGCGCGCTTCCTTTTTATAGTTGGACAGCTGGCGGGCGCAGCGCCACAGGCCCTCGCTCGTCGTATCGATCACGCGCTCCGCCGTCGCGGTGCGCAGACCGTCAGCGGCCATGACGTCCACCTCGAAGCCGCCGTTCACCGGCCGCACGTCGAGAACCTCCGTCTCCAGCCAGAGATGCGCGTTTTTCTCCAAAAGGCGGCGCGCCAGCACGTCCGCAATGGGCGGCAGATGCGCGCGCTCGTCCTCCAGCAGGCCGCGGCGGGTCAGCTCATCCCGCAAATCGCGCCCGAGTTTCGTCCGGGGCGCGCTCAGGCGAAGCGAAACATAGCCATGACAGAACTCCTGCGCCAGCAGTATGCCGCGCCCGATCGCCAGCGCGCCCTTATCCGCCTCCAGCGCGCCGCAGGCCATGGCCGTCGCGCCGAGAAGGATCGTTTTATAGTCCATTCTATTCACCGCCCTGTATTATCGGTTAAATTCCACAGAATCCCGTCTATTTTAGCATTGCGCGGGCGGCGCTGTCAACGCCATGTTATTTTAACGTTGACCGATCCAATTCAGTATTTACTTAACTGGATTAAGGATGTATAATGGACTCGATTTTGAAAGGAGGAGGGCGCATGGACGTCTGTCTCTTGAAGGCGCTCGCCGACCCGACGCGCGCGTGGATCATTGAGCTGCTGGTTCGGCGCTCCTACTGCGTGCGGGCGCTCTCTCAGCTGCTCGAGATGAGCGAATCGGCGGTGTCTCAGCACCTGAAGGTGCTCCGGGACGCGGATCTGGTGGAGGGCGTGAAATACGGCTATTACACGCACTACCGCGTCCGGCGCGAGACGCTCGCCGCGCTGCGCGATCAGCTGAACGCGCTCGCCGCCGCGGAGCACATCGGAACCCGGATGAACTGTCCCGCCGCCGAGGCGGTCGGCTGCCGGACGAACAACAAAGGAGGAGCTTCCCCATGCTGAAGCGCTTTATCGCCTACTACAGGCCGCACAGGAAGATGTTCATACTGGATATGCTCGCCTCGCTGCTGATCTCGGTGATCGGCATGATCTATCCCATCTTCTCGCGCACGATGCTCAACGATCTCATTCCCAATCACCGGCTGCGCCTGCTGGTGATCTACGGCCTGACGCTGCTGGCGCTCTACGCCGTCAGGATGCTGCTGCGCTATTTCGTGCAGTTTTACGGCCACATGGTGGGCGTGGGGATGCAGGCGCAGATGCGCTCGGATATGTTCAACAAGCTCGAGACGCTGCCCTATTCCTTCTACGACGAGCACGAAACCGGCAAGATCATGTCCCGCATGACCAACGACCTGATGGACGTGAGCGAGCTGGCGCACCACGGCCCGGAGAATCTGCTGATCAGCGGCATCATGATCGTCGGCTCGTTCGTGTACCTCTGCACGATTTCCGTGCCGCTGACGCTGATCATATTCGCCTGCGTGCCGATCATGGTTGTGGTCTCGCTGTTCTGCCGCAAGCGCATGCGCGACGCCTTCACCGAGAGCCGCAAGAGCATCGCCGTGATCAACGCGGCGCTGGAGAGCAGCATTTCCGGCATCCGCGTCACGAAGGCCTTCACCAACGCCGACAAGGAGGCCGAAAAGTTCGAGAAGGGCAACGCGCAGTTCGTCGAGGCGCGCAAGAAGGCCTACCGGGCGATGGCGCAGTTCTTCTCCTCCACGTCGTTCATCACGGACGTGTTCAACGTCGTGGTCATGCTGGCGGGCGGCCTGTTCATGTACGCGGGCAAGATCAACTTTGGCGATTACTCGGCGTTCATCGTCTCGGTCAATCAGTTCATCGGGCCGGTGACCACGCTGATCAACTTCATGGAGCAGTATCAGAACGGCGTGACCGGCTTCGAGCGCTTCCTCGAGATCATGGACGAGCAGCCAGAACAGGAAAGCCCGAACGCGCGCGATCTTCAAAACGTGCAGGGCGAAATCACGCTCGATCACGTCTCCTTCTCCTATGACAATTCCAAGGAAGTGCTCAAAGACGTCTCTCTGAACATCAAAAAGGGCGAGACGCTGGCGCTGGTCGGCCCCTCGGGCGGCGGCAAGACCACCCTGCGCCGCAGCATCGGCATCGTGCAGCAGGACGTGTTCCTGTTCAACGGCAGCATTAAGGAAAACATCCTCTATGGCCGGCTGGACGCGACCGACGGCGAGGTGATCGAGGCGGCCAAGCGCGCCAACATCCACGATTACGTCATGACGCTGCCGGACGGCTACGACACCCAGATCGGCGAGCGCGGCGTGAAGCTCTCCGGCGGGCAGAAGCAGCGCCTCTCCATAGCGCGCGTGTTCCTCAAAAACCCGGCGATACTGATCCTCGACGAGGCCACCAGCGCGCTGGACAACACCACGGAAATCCTCATCCAGCAGGCGCTGGACGAGCTGTGCAAGGGCCGCACGACGCTGGTGGTGGCGCATCGCCTGTCCACGATCAAGAACGCCGACGAAATCTGCGTTATTGCCAACGGCCAGATCACCGAAATGGGCACGCACGAGGCGCTGATGGAGAAGGGCGGCGTGTATCACGACCTGTACTCCCTCCAGTTCCGCTCGGGCGAGAGCGATCATCTCCAGTTCCTGATGCAGGAGTAAAATATGTTTCCGGCTGGCCGCGCGCCGGCCGGATTTTCTGTTGCGCCGGTCGATAAAG
>SFOF01000307.1 GCA_004552515.1 Clostridiales bacterium | reverse complement strand
GATAAAATCGTCGCAGCAGGCCTTCTTCGCCGCCTCGACCACCTGGGCGTGCGTGGCGTTCGGGCAGCCGAATTTGATGTTGTTCTCGATCGTATCGGCGAAGAGATAGACGTTCTGGAACACAATGCTGATCTGATCCATCAGCGATTCCAGCGTGTAATCCCGCACGTCGCTGCCGCCGATCCTTATGCTGCCCCTGTCCACATCCCAGAAGCGGGCGATGAGGTTGCAGAACGTGGTCTTGCCGCTGCCGGACGGGCCAACGATCGCCGTGGTGCTCCTATCGCGCAGCGTCACGGACACATCCTTCAGGATCGGCTTTTTCTCATAGGAGAAGCTCACATGGTCGAACACAATGTCGTACTTCTCGGGCGAAATCGCCCGGCCCTTTTCGTCCAAACGGGGCATATCCTCCGTCTCGACGGCGCGGGCGATGGAGGCGGCGGTCATGCGCAGCATGGAAACGCCCATGCCGAAGAGCCTGATCTGGCTGAACACCATGAAGGAGACGATCAGCGTCATGAGGGCGTTGGGCAGCGTCATCGCGCCATTTTTCCAGAGCAATATGGCCGCGAGCATCATGGCCACGCCGGCGATTTGCAGCACGGCCTCCTGCGCGGTGGTGTAGGGCGTGAGAATCTGCTCGACCTCCAGATTGGCGGCGCGGCTGTTTTCAAGCGCCGTCTGAGAGCGCTGCGTGCCCTCCGCAATGGCGACGGACTTCCTCTCCATCGCGGAGACGACGGCGAAATACAGCGCGATGCCGGCAATGGCGATCAGGCCAATATGCCAGTCGAAGAAGAGGATCATCACGGCGAACACGGCGGTCGTAATCAGGCCGCTCAGGATGTTCACCAGCACCATGCCCTCGATGCCGCCCACGACGGTGGTACACACGCCGGCCACCTGCCCCAGGCTGTTGGCGTTGAAGAAGCCCATGGGCACGCTCTTTAGGCGATCGGCAATGGCGACGCGCCGGTCGGCCGCCATGAAATAGCCCGCGTGCGTTTGCAGCATCTTGGACAAGCCGGAAGCCACCGCGCCGCCGAATATGCTGATCAGCTCGAGCGCCAGCGCGATCAGGGCGATCCTCCCGGAGTGCTCGCCGCCGGCCAGCGCCCGCACGACGCAGTATATCGCGCCCACCTGCGTCATCTGGAGCAGCGCATTGAGGAAGCTCACAGCCACGGATCTGTTGATGTTCTTCGTTTCATTGCCGGCAAAGCGCCAGATTTTTCGGAATGCCTCGACCATTGTGCGTCACCATCCTTTGCGCCGATATGCGCCTGCCACATCTCGCGATAGAGCGCGCTGTTCTCCAGCAGCCGCTCGTGCCGGCCCTGCGCGGCGATCCGGCCGTCCTACACCACAACGATATTGTCCGCGCCGGTGATCGTGGACAGGCGATGGGCGATGACGATCACCGTCTTGCCCTTCACCAGGTGCGCCACGGCGCTCTGTATAATCGCTTCGTTTTCCGGATCGATAAACGCCGTCGCCTCGTCGAGAATGACGACGGGCGCGTCCTTCAGCATGGCGCGGGCAATGGCGATGCGCTGCCGCTCGCCGCCCGAGAGATGCGCGCCGCCTCCGCCGATGACGGTGTCATAGCCCTTTTCCAGCTCCGCGATGAAGCCGTCGCAGCCCGCGGCGTGCGCGGCGGCCTCCACCTCCGCGTCCGTGGCGCTCAGCCGGCCCATGCGGATGTTCTCGCGCACCGTATCGTCAAAGAGATAGTTGTCCTGCGAGACGAACGCCGTCTGCTCGTAGAGCTGCGTGAGCGGAATCTCCTTAAGATCGTGTCCGCCCATGGTGATCGCGCCGCTTTTTACATCCCAGAAGCCCGCCGCCAGCTTGGCCAGCGTCGATTTGCCCGATCCGGAGGGGCCGACCAGCGCGGTCATGCCGTGCTGCGGAATTGTAAGATTCACACCGTGCAGGATTTCCTGATCGTCGTGATACCACAAACATCCCGAGAAGCGGCATGCAGATCCAATCCATTTTCCTTCAGAATATGTGGTCATTTCAAAAAAGCACCGCCCAGCCGCAAACCTCCCTGCCTTTGTCATGAGAATAAAGGAATTTTCAGAAAATTTCCCGGCTTCATCTGCGGCATTTCCCTTCAGAATATAGCAAAAGACTCCCACGCCCATCAACGCGCCCTTTCATCGTTTCACATCCAATCGGGAATAGGAGCATTTCGGGATATACTCCGCTTCCGGCACGCAAATTCCCCTCAGAATATTCTTATATTCATATATCCATGAATTCGTGAAACGCATCTCAGTCAGACAGCTGCCATTGAGCCTTCCATTTTCCTCAAGAATACGATATGTCAAGACATCCCAAGAGCGCCGCTTCAGTCTCAAGCGGCTTTTCATCAGTCCAGCCATGAAGGCGCTTTCGAAACGCTTCAGGAGCCGGTGAAAGTTTCTTCAGGAATATATCAGAGTGTTTTGGGATACGCGGACTCAATCACGGCCGCGTCTTCCGCGCAATCGGAGATGACTGGAGCGCCAAACGTCCCCCGATTCCGGTGCGCAGACTGCTCCCACGACACATCCCGCACATGAACGGCTTTCTTTTGAGCATCCTTTTTCGAACAGCTCTTTTTGAACGGCCTTCTTTCAAGCGCCCGCCCCTTCGAGCGTCCCTTCACGCGCCCCTCCTTTGAGCGTCCTCCTTCGAGCAATCCCTCTCGAGCGCTCCTCCTTCGAGCAGTCCCCTTCGGAGCAGCCCTCCTTCGAACGCCCTCCTTCGAGCGTCCCTCCTTTAATTGTTCGCGCTTACAACACGCGCTTCTTCGCAAAATATGCAAGAATATTCAGGAAAGCACGCCTT
>SFOF01000306.1 GCA_004552515.1 Clostridiales bacterium | reverse complement strand
CGCGCGGTTGACCTGATAGGGGTGAAGATCGGCGATGCGCTCCGCCCAGATTTCGAGCGGCTCGCCCATGGACACCCACACGTCGGTGTAGATCACGTCGGCGTTCTTGACGGCGGTCATGGGGTCAGTGGAGAGCGTGACGCTCGCGCCGGTTTTTTCGGCAATGTCCTGGCAGGTTCTAACCAGCGCGGGATCGGGGAAGTATTTCTCCGGCGCGCAGGCGGTGAAGTTCAGGCCCATTTTGGCGCAGCCCACCATCAGCGAATTGCCCATGTTGTAGCGCGCGTCGCCCATATAGACGAAGTTAATGCCCTTCAGGCGGCCGAAATGCTCGCGGATGGTGAGAAAATCGGCGAGAATCTGCGTCGGATGGAACTCGTTGGTCAGGCCGTTCCAGACCGGCACGCCCGCATACCGCGCCAGCTCCTCGACGATCTCCTGACCGTAGCCGCGGTATTCTATGCCGTCGAACATGCGCCCCAGCACGCGCGCCGTGTCGGCGATGCTCTCCTTTTTGCCGATCTGCGAGCCGGACGGATCGAGATAGGTCACGCCCATGCCCAGATCGTGCGCCGCCACCTCGAAGGCGCAGCGGGTGCGCGTGCTGGTCTTTTCAAAGATCAGCGCAATGTTCTTGCCGCGGTGCATATCGTGCGCGACGCCCTGCTTCTTGCGCGCCTTCAGATCGGCGGCCAGATCGATCAGATACTGAATTTCCTCCGGCGTGAAATCCAGCAGCTTCAAATAGCTCCTGCCCTTGAGATTCATGACGGCCCCTCCCGTTTGATAGCATTGAATGGTATTATTATACGCCTGATTGAGTATATATGCAAGGACGCGGCGCGTATTTTTCTGGTTGATTTATGTAAAGAAAAAGAGTATAATGGAGAGCAGCGAGGGAGGGTATCATTATGAAAATTGGACTGATTGACTATATGATCGACGAATGGCACGCCAACAACTATCCGGCGTGGATTGAGCTGGCCTGCGAGAAGCTGGGCGTGGCGGCGGAGATCGCCTATGTCTGGGCGGAGGAGCCTGCGCCCGAGGGAAAGCTGAGTACGGCGCAGTGGTGCGCGCATTTCAGCGGCGAGGCGTGCGATACGCTGGAGGACGTGTGCGAGAAGAGCGACGTGATCATGATTCTCGCGCCGAGCAATCCCGAAAAGCACCTGCCCTATGCCGAGCGCGCCCTGAAATTCGGCAAGCCGACCTATATCGACAAGACCTTTGCGCCCGACGCGGCGTCCGCCCGGCGTATGTTCGAGCTGAGCCGCAAATACGGCGCGCCGATGTTCAGCACGTCCGCGCTGCGCTATGCCGAGGAGCTGAATGGTTTTGAGCACGTCAACGCGGTCACGACGACCGGTGGCGGCGGCTCGCTGGACGAATATTGCATCCATCAGATCGAGATGATCGTCCGCCTGATGGGCACGGAGGCCAAGAGCGTGGTCTGCGGCGGCAGCGAGAAGCACGCCACCTGCCTGATCGACTTCGGCCATGGCCGCACGGCGGCGCTCAATTACGGCGCGGGGATGCCCTTCACGCTGGACATTCAGCGCGCGGCGGGCGAGGACAGCGCCTATCTGCCGGTCAAATCGGCTTTCTTCCCGACGCTGCTGGAGAAGATCATCGGCTTCTACGCCGGCTCTCCCGTGCCGGTGAGCGAGGAGCAGACCATCGCCTGCATGACGCTGCGCGAGGCCGTCTTGAAGGCCGCGAAGGAGCCGGGCCGCCGCATCGCCGTGTGACGAAACATTTACTTGACAAGCGCGGAAAGATTGCGTATACTAACCTTTGTTCTGAGGGAGTAATTGGCGCGTGAGCTTTTTCGCGCGCGGCAAGTCAACATACTGGCCGAACGGCCTGGCTTGCCTGACGGCGGGGCGTTCGTCCCGGTCGGATAATGAGACTCATGTACGGCATCGAAGCGTTGTTGTGCATGGTCTGATCCCGAAAGCGAGTCTTGAGGAGCGGACAGACGTGCCGCTCCTTTTTTATGTTCCGGTGATGAGGGAAACGGCGCGCGCGTACAACAGAAGAAAACAGAGCTATGGGAGGTTGACTCAATGGGACTGGGGGAGCTTTTGCTGCTGGCCGTGGGGCTGTCGATGGACGCGTTCGCCGTGGCAATCTGCAAGGGGCTGGCCATGCGCAAAATTCGCTGGCGCGATATGCTGATCGTGGGCGCGTGGTTTGGCGTGTTTCAGGGGATTATGCCGTTTACGGGCTATGTGCTGGGCATACAGTTCGAGCGCTTTATCAACGCCATCGCGCCCTGGTGCGCGTTTGTGCTGCTGGGGCTGATCGGCGGCAACATGATCCACGAGTCGCTCGGGCCGGACGACGAGGAAGAGACGGCCACGCTGCACTTTAAGGAAATGCTCATGCTGGCCGTCGCCACCAGCATCGACGCGCTGGCCGTCGGCATTACGTTTGCCTGCGTGCCGATTCGACTGGGGCTGGGCAGCGCGCTGGCCAACACGGGCCTGTCATGTCTTATCATCGCCTGCACGACCTGCCTGATCTCCATGGCGGGCGTGAAGGTGGGCAATGTGTTCGGCGTGCGCTATAAGAAAAAGGCCGAGATTGTCGGCGGCGTGATCCTCATTCTGCTGGGCGTGAAGATCCTGCTCGAGGGGCTGGGCGTGCTGTAAGCGCGCGTTCAGCGGCGGGGGAACTTTTGCGCGATTAAAGCGCTCGATATTTGCGTCTGATCCACGGCCTTCAAATCTGAGATGGGAGACACATTGAGGCCTTGCGGCGCGGGACGTGGGGACGCCGCCGCGTGCGTCTGCGTCGGAAGGCCGTATATAAAAAAAGTCCGGCCCGCGGCGGTATG